>CAYYCR010000056.1:0-10028 GCA_964470385.1 uncultured Muribaculaceae bacterium
AAGATTTTTTGATTGAATATTTCTTTTGAAATAAATCCATCCAGTTGTAAATCAATTAAATTTGAACATTCAGTTTTATTTCGATAATTTCTACATATCCAATAATCAATTTCTTTTTCATTACTTCTGATTTTATAGGAACATCTGATAAATCGCTCACCACATATCCCACAAAAGATTTTACTACTAAATGGATACTTCCTACTAAACTTATCTCTATTGCCATCTAGTTTTATTATTTTACTTCTGATAGTTAGTATTTCTTGACACTTATCCCATAATTCATGAAAGATAATTGATTCATGATGATTGGAAGTAAAATATTGTTCTTTTTCTCCTTAATTGACTCTCTTTTTATGGGTTAAAATATTTTCAGTATAGTATTTACCAGTCTTTAAATCTCCTACATATTTTTCATTGATGATTATTCTTCGTACTGATGCATAACACCATTTTAAATCAGATTAAAAATAAAATAAGAAATAATTTGTTTACCACTACACTAGGATGTGGTATAATATATTTGGAATACAAGACTTTGTTGGGTGTTTGCCAAACTTCCATTCTTATGGATAGAAGGGAGGCACTACGATTATGAAAAAAAGAATTTTTATTATAAAGGTTCTAAATAGTATCATACTCATTCTATTCCTCCTACTTTTATTAGTAGCTGAAATAAAGAAATAACACCCTAATTCAGTGAATTAAGGTGCGACCTAATTTTTGGTAAGCACTCAACTTTGCTACAAGTCAAGTGTTCCACTTTTTATTTTATGAAATTTCTTTCATCTATATACATTATACCGTAGAATTTTAAATTTTTCAAGCATATTATCCACACTTTTGATTTTCTATTTTTCATTTTACTGTTAGATAAAAAATAGATACCCTTATAAAATAAGACTTTCTAGTAAATATCCCCCAGTAAAACTGGGGGTTTTCTTGAGACAAAAACTATCCAACAATTATTTTGGTTTGAAAACAGTATATGTGTTCCGTAGGAATTATTAGATGAAATCATTCTTATGATAAACTAAAATTTTTCATAACCTCCAACATAAACTTTGCAATTTATCTTATTATCTGTTATAATGTAGTTATGAGAGATACTCTCATATAAAAATGGAAACTACTTAATGGTGAATTAAGTACTGTCCTTATTTTTTGGGGACAAGCACTGTCTTTCAATTTTGCAAGTGCTTGTTTTTGCTTCCAAAAACCCCCTGATTTTAAATACTAGTTATGATAAATATTACCAAAACAAATATTAAGACAAATTCATAAATAGTAATGATGATATAACATTATTTTTCACTCGGGTCCTCCTTTCGAGGACAGCACTTTCCATTAAGTAAATCTCCAATGATTATTATATAAAACATCATTTTATTTGTAAAATAGAGAAAAAAAATTTGTATCTATTTTTCTACCAAATTAAAAATTCTACTAGACAGATTTTAAATTTCTGTCTTATTTTTTACCTATCAATTTCTAAATTTTACTATGTTTCTAAATCATCAATTTTTGCTACCCACCATATCAGAAACAAAAAAAGAGCATTACTCCTCTTCTTCTGCTTCCTCTTCATCTATCAAAGACAAATCTTCTAAATCATCATCGTCATCCAAATCATCATCTAAATTAACAGAATCAATATCTTCCTCTGTTTCTTCCTCATTCATTTCTTCTTCCTCATCTACTTCTTCTTCCATTGGCTCTTCATCCTCTTCTTCATCAAGAACCAACTCAATAGAATGATGATCTCTAATATCCCATTTAGCGTCATCTAATAATACAAAACGTTTATCAATTGTTAAAGAAGTATAATAATCCCCTATCTTACTAGCATAATCTTCTTCTGTATAACCTAACAAATTACAAATCTCTTTAAAAATACTTGGAGTATTCATTGGCATCTTATTTTCTTTCAATAACATATAAGTCAAATCGGTATAAGAAAGAATCTCCAATTCTGCTTTTGGCATATCTTTTAATTTCATGATTTTTCCTCCTACATTTTTTCTCTAGCTTCTACACCAATTAAAGTAAGTGCATTTTTGATTACAATTGCAGTTGCCTCAATTAAATGAATTCGTTCACTAGTATATTTTACATCATCTGTTAACACTTTCTCATGTGCATAAAAAGTATGGAATAAAGTTGCTACATCATAAACATAATTCGTAATCATATGAGGAGCTCTTTTTCTAGCTGCTAATTCTACGATATTTTGAAATTCATATAATTTTCCTAATAACTCCATGGCATAACTAGAAGTAATCGTTTCATATTTTTCTATCTCTTGTTTTATTCCTTGATAATCTCTTAAAATAGAACAAATTCTAGCATAAGCATATTCTACATAGTAAACAGGATTGTCATTGCTCTTTTTGGTTGCTAACTCCAAATCAAAATCCATTTGAGTATCAATAGAACGTGTCGCAAAAAAATACCTTGTGGCATTTAATCCAACCTCTTCTACTAAATCGTTTATCGTCACTGCATTTCCAGTTCGTTTACTCATTTTAATTTCTTCCTTGCCACGAACCAAACGAACCATTTGAAGAATCTGTACATCAAGTTTTTCAGGGTCTTCTTTTAACATGGCAAGACTTCCTTTTAATCTAGCAATATATCCATGGTGATCAGCTCCAAATACATCTATCAATTTATCATAACCACGACTATATTTATCTTTATGATAAGCAATATCAGGAAGCAAATAGGTATTACTTCCATCCGCTTTTACAATAACCCGATCTTTTTCATCACCAAAAAGTGTCGTCTTAATCCATAATGCACCATCTAATTCGTAAGTATACCCATTTTCGATTAATTCTTTTTTTACACTTTCCACTAGTCCTCGTTCATAAATACTTTTTTCACTACTCCATACATCAAAAGAAACACGAAAATTACGCAAATCTTTTTTGATATTTTCTAGTAGATAATTGAGTCCTCTTTGTTTTACAATACTAGGATCAAGACCATTTGTCCCATATTCCTCTTTTAGACTTCTAGCAATATCAATAATTTCTTTTCCATGATATCCATCCTCAGGTAACGTGGATGGTCTTCCACAAAGTTCTTCATATCTTCCTATAATGGAGAGTTCTAAATTATGAATTTGATTTCCAGCATCATTAATATAATATTCTCTTGTTACATCAAAGGAAGCAAATTCTAAAATTCTTGCCAAGGAATCACCATAACAAGCCCCTCTGGCATGACCTAAGTGTAAAATACCTGTTGGATTGGCACTTACAAATTCAATATTCCATTTTTCTTTCTTTCCAATCTCACTACGTCCATAGTTTTCTTTTTCTTTTAATATGGTATTAATATTTTCAAATAAATACTCTTTTTTGACAAAGAAATTTAAAAATCCTGGACCTTTTATTTCGATTTTTTCAATCTGTTCTTCTTTTATTTGTTCTATGATTTGTTGGGCAATTTCCAATGGATTTTTTCTTAATTCTTTGGTTAATTGCATGGCAATATTACTAGAATAATCACCATTTTCACGTTCTCTTGGAATTTCAATTATAATGTCCATTGGATTTTTTATAATCCCTTGTTCTTTTAAAGCCTTACTAATTGCCATTTGTAACGTATTTTTCACTTTATCACCTCATATCGTAATTTAAAATCAAACTGTCCCATTAATTCCGTATCGAATAGTGTTTGATAACAAATATGAATTTCATTATTGCTTATTTCTAATAAAGAAGTCTTTACTGTAATCTCAAGAGTTCCTATATTTTTAACGTTATAAATTCCTCTTTCTTCTGTATGCTCTTTAAATGTTAAATGTGATGAGTTTTCTTTATCATGTGTAATCATTTCTATTGTATTACATTTTTTCAAAATAGTGACAGTTCTCTTTTCGTCTTGGTAAAGTAGTTTCCTATCGGTTAAAATTCCTGTATAAGAGTTTTCTAAATATTCTTTCTCTAGAGTATTTTTTATTGTCACAAATACTTTGATTTTTGGCATAATTTACCCATCCTTTTTAACTGAATGTAATTATAACATACATTCTACAAAATTGCATTAAAAATTTTAATTTTTTTCGGTTTTCATAAAATTTAGATATTTGGAAAAATATAGAAGTATTAGTTATATTTTTTCTGATTTGTTGAATACTAAAAGTAGATTGGAGTGATTGTGTGAAAAAATTTAAAAAATTGAGTAAACTTTTTCTCGTCTTTGTTCTTTTGGTATTCCTAGGATATGTAGGAATTTATGTATATGCACGATTTACTCCGAAACTAGCCATTGACTCTGCCAACTCTTATTACTTATATGATTCAGAAAATAATTTAGTTTCAAATGGCAATAGTAAAGAATGGATTAGCTTAGATGAAATTTCTCCATATTTAATAAATGCTACTATCTCTATTGAGGATAAAAATTTCTATAAACATCAAGGATTTGATTTTTTAAGAATTGCAAAGGCCATGTATGTCAATTTAAAAAGTGGGAAAACATTACAAGGAGCTTCCACGATTTCCCAACAATATGCGAAAAATTTATTCTTAGATTTTGGAAAAACATGGAGTAGAAAGTTAGATGAAGCATGGCTTACCATTCGGTTAGAATCTCATTATAGCAAAGAACAAATTTTAGAGGGGTATTTAAATACAATCAACTATGGAGGAATTTTCGGAATTGAAAATGCTTCTAAATATTACTTTAATAAAAGTGCGAAAGAGTTAACGCTTGCTGAAGCATCTATTCTAGCAGGCATTCCGAAATGGCCAGCTGTTTATTCCCCACTCGTCAATGAAGAAGCTGCTAAAAAAAGACAAAAACTCATTTTACAGTCGATGGTCAAAAATAAATATATTACAGAGCAAGAAATGGATGAAGCTTACAAGGTAGAACTTACTTATAATGGTTCTAAATCCCAGCACAATTTATCAACCCTTACTTATTATCAAGAAGCAGTCATTGAAGAATTAAAGCAAATTAAAACCATTCCCTCTTCTTTTTTAAAAACAGGTGGTCTTAGAATATATACCAATCTTGATTTGAAAGCCCAAACGATTATGGAAAATAATATCAAAAAATATATGACTGATACAGAATTACAAATTGCTTCCGTTATCGTAGATCCAAATTCTGGAAAAGTGTTAGCACTCACTGGTGGAACTGATTATGCTATGAGCCAATATAATAGAGCGATTGATGCGAAAAGACAAGTAGGTTCTACGATGAAACCATTCTTATATTATTCGGCTTTAGAAAATGGTTTTACACCGTCTACTACTTTTACAAGTGAGAAGACAACTTTTACATTTGCGGAAAACAAGACCTATAGTCCTAAAAATTATGGAGAAAAGTACCCAAATAAACCAATTAGTATGGCAGCTGCTCTTTCTTATTCCGATAATATTTATGCTGTAAAAACACATTTATTTTTAGGAGAGGATTCCTTAGTAGAAACCGCCAAAAGAGTTGGGATTCATTCCAAGTTAGGAGCGATACCCTCTCTTGCTTTAGGAAGTGAAGAAATAGGAATTATGGAAATGATAGAAGGTTACATGACGTTTGCCAATGAGGGTTATAAAATTGAACCTTATTTTATTCGTAAAGTAGAAGATGCGAATGGAAATGTTCTTTATGAGAAAAAAGAAGAAAAGGAACAAGTCTTAAATAAAAGTATTGTCTATGTACTAAATGAAATGCTTACCAATGCTTATGCCAAGGAATTTATCGATTATAATTATCCAACATGCATTAGTATTGCTCCTAAAATTAGTAAAAAATATGCCATAAAAACAGGAACTACGGATACTGATCACTGGATTTTTGGATATAATAAAAAACTCCTTATGGGAATTTGGAATGGATATGATGATAATCGCATTACTGATGTGAATGATGGAGCAGTCAGTAAAAATATTTGGGTTGATACCATGGAACAATATTTAGAAAATGAGGACGATTATTGGTATGAAATTCCTAAAAATGTAGTGGGTGCTTTTATTGATCCAATCAGTGGCAATTTGGCTGATGAAAATACCACGAAAAAGAAAATGTTATATTATATTAAAGGAACAGAACCAAGTTATGAAGAGGGTACTTTAGATGCTGCGATTCCAACGATTAAAATACAAGAGTAAAAGGATTTTTAAAATGACTAAAAATCCTTTTTACTATGGTAACTATTCACGAATCGTTTGACATTCTATCTATTCTAGAATAAAATTTATGTTCCAAAATAAAGTCTTTCGTTACTATAATCTTGAACTCTTGAATATCTTGCAGTCGACATTCCTGTTTTATTGGTTGAATAATATCGAATTGAGGAAATCGATACTTCCTTTTTCGTTACATCATAATTGAGTCGTCCCATTAATTTGCACACTACTCTATGCCCAATAAAGCGGTATTCACAGATATTTATAGTAAAGTTAGAATCTTTTTTTCCCAAACGATATCCAATTTTTTTTATAATCCCACTAAAATCGGGAATGGTTTTCACATAGTGAAAATAGTCTTCCCCGCTTTTGTCATTCATTTCTTTTTCATTCAAAAATGCATTTTCATTTTCTTCTAATAATAATTTCATATCTTTTAAAAGAAGATGGGCAAAAAGTCTACTTTCCTCACTTGTCGCAATTATTTGTTCATCACATTTACCAATTGGATAAAATAATCTGATTGCCATTACGATAATTTCTTTCTAATTTCTTTGATTAATTCATCTTCATTTTCGGCAATGACAGGTAAATGATTTACAATTGCAAAACTCTTTGTTCTTCCAATTCCACAAAAATTTTGACATCCAACCACAATAGATGCTTCTGGATCTATCTCTTTTAATTTTGGAATTAAAGTGTCTACATTCGTACCTTTACACCGATTACAAATCTTAAATTCATTACTCATATTTTTCACCTATTTCTATCTTTTGTCCATTTTTTAATAAAAAGGCATTGGCATCATCTGTATCAAGATGCATTTCATAATAAGAATGATCAGCAACTTTAAGATGAACATTATTTAATATGCCACCTTTTTCTCCTTTTATTTTCACACTTACTTTAGAAATACCCTCTAAACCAAATTTTTGATATTGTTCTTTTGTCATGTGAATGTGACGAGTGGCAATTATACATCCTTCTGTTAACTCTACTTTTCCACATGGACCGATAATTGTAATTGAAGCACTGCCTTTTAAGTCCCCTGAATCTCTTACTGGTGGTTCGATTCCAAGTTTGATTGCATCAGACTTAGATATTTCCACTTGTGTATAAGGACGAATTGGGCCTAAAACACGAACATTTTCAATTTTTGATTTTTCTGTTTCTATTGTTACTTTTTCTTTACTAGCAAATTGTCCTGGTTGATTAATTTTTCTTAATTCTTGTAATTCATATCCTTTTCCAAATAGTATTTCTAAATGCTCTTTTGTTAAATGTACATGTCGATTAGAAATTCCAATTGTTACTTCCATATTTCGCCTCTTTCTATCATTTACTTTTTATTCTCTTCTATTATAACACATATTTTTTATCAATTTGAATACATTTTTGTAGAAAGGATTGATAAAATGAATAATAGTTTTTTTGGAAATAGTAATTTTCCAGGTGCCCCTTTATATTCTGGCAATATTCCGACACCAAATCAAGCAACAGCCTCTAATTATGCGACAAGTCTTCCGTTAGAACAATCATACATTGAAAATATACTTCGTTTAAATAAGGGAAAAAAAGTAAGAGTCCACATGACATTTCCAGATTCTAATGAATTTAGAGATCGTGAGTTTGTAGGAATTATCGAACAATCAGGAAGAGATCATATCATTCTAAGTGAGCCATCCACTGGAAAATGGCAATTACTACTAATGATTTACGTAGACTTTATCTCATTTGATGAAGCCATTAATTATAGTCCAGAGTTTGTACCTAGCAATTGAATTTTATAAAATTATTTGTTATAATACATATTAGGTGATAGTATGAACGTAGTAATGACAGTTTTGCTTATTTGCATTGCAATTTGTTTCATTTTAATATGGTATATTAATATTTATAATAAATATCAAGAGTATATCATTAGAATTAATGAAGCTGAGGCTAATATTGATTCTATTTTAAGGAAACGATTTGATTTACTCAATAAGTCTATTGGAATTATCAAAACAAATACTAAAGTAAAAGGTGATATTTTAACGGTAATTGATGAATTACGTTCCAAAAAACTTTCGAATTTTGAACTTGATAGACTTCTTTATGAAGCCTTAAATGAATTTCACACTTATTCAGAAAAATACGACGAGTTAAAACAAAATGATGCTTTTTTAAAAATCGAACTCGGACTCAATGAATCAGAATCAGAAATTGTTGCCTTGCGAAAATACTATAATGACATTATTACAGATTATAATAAATTAACGAAAATGTTTCCGTCAAGTATTGTAGGTTTATTTTGTAAATATAAATCGAAAACATATTATGATGGAAAAAATATGGAAGATGACATTGTAAATGATTTTAAATTATAAACTGCTTTGGCAGTTTTTTGATTGAAAAATAATAATTGTATAAAAAATGATAACAGCAATCTATGAACAAAATACTATGAGTGTCATTTAAAATAGATTGAGGTCTTTTTTATGATATGAATTTAAGATTGTCCTAAATTTTGTGATTTCTGATAAAGTAAAATTTTTCGAAGTGATTATCTTAGACACATAATCATTTTCTTACACGAAACAAAATGGAAGTGAGGCTATAAAAAGCTATCATTTTCATAATAGCTTACATTTAATCTTCTACATTACAAACTTCTAATTTCATTCCCTTTTTATAAACTGTTTTATCCAATACCTTAATTGAATTAATGTCAGAAACATTAGTCACTCTTGACAAATCTACTGATGAATATCCATCCATATATGCTTTTTTTTGAACACGATAAGGTTTATAACGATATGTCTTAGAATTGACATCATAAGAAAAATCCATCCATATTGGTTTATGGTCTTTTGCCTCAATAAAAACATTGATGAAATCTTTTTCTATACATAATTTTACCTTAATATCATCAATGGATAAGTAAGATTTTTGATAGTAATAAACATTCGTGACAAATTCTAAAATACAAGTAACTATAAAAAACAATATGACTAAACTAATTAATTTCACCACAAATAAAAATGTTTTTTTCGTCCTTTTCTTTAATTCTGCCATATTCAAAATTAGATTTTCTTCTAATTTTTTTTGATAATTTTCCTGTGCTAGTTTTTCACCACTTAATAATTCGTTGATTGTAATATCTAAGGTTTCACAAAGAATAGGCAAAATAGAATAATCTGGCATATTGTTTCCATTCTCCCACTTTGAAATGGTACGATTGCTAACTCCTATTATATTTGCAAGCTGTTCTTGGGTAAGGTTTTTCTGTTTTCTACATTCAGAAATAAATGTCCCTATTTTTTCTTGATTCATAAACTTCTCCTCTCCATTACAATATATCGTTTTTTAAGTGAATTTAACAGGAACTAAAAAGAGAATTGGACAAAAACTGGTATTTACAAATATCAAATGAAAAGAAATTTTTAATATAAGTATCATATTTATATTGCTCATTAATAAATGCTTTTATGTTTTACCTTTTGCTTATTTTACTTTTTTTAAATCCAAATTTTCCATTATACACTCAAATTATATAGGTATTAGAAATGCCTATTGTATTTAAAATATTTGTCGTTTTTATTATTACCATAACTTTGGCATTAGTTATAGTATACCTGAACCTCAGTAGGAGTAAAGAAAAATCATATTTCTATGATAAATTTATTATAGATTTTGAAAATTTGTAATGCTTATTTTTTCTTTATAAAATAAGAGATAATTTGTTTACTACTACACTATGATGTGGTATAATATATTTGGAATACAAGACTTTTGCTGGGTGCTTGCCAAACTTCCATTCTTATGGATAGAAGGGAGGCTTGAGATATGAAAAAAAGAGTTTTTATTATAAAGATTCTGAATAGCATTATTCTCATTTTA
>CAYYCR010000057.1:0-10023 GCA_964470385.1 uncultured Muribaculaceae bacterium
ACGGTATTGCTACCAATGGATTTTGAGTCCATCACGTCTACCAATTCCATCACACAGGCATAATTAAATTATACCATAAGAATTTCAATTTCAAACAAAAAAAAGAAAATTTATCAAAAAATAAACAATTGATAAATTAATTTTCTTTATACTTTGATTCAAACAAATCAACTTGTTTGTCCACATCTTTTAAATCAACAGTAATCTTTGGAAGATCTTCAATAGTAGAAAGACCAAAATAATCTAAAAAATCTTTTGTTACTCCATATAACAAAGGTCTACCAGGTAAATCTGATTTTCCCATTTCACAAATCAAATGTTTGAGCATTAATTTTCTAACATGATGTGCACTAGATACACCACGTATTTCATCAATTTGTATTCTAGTCACTGGTTGATTATAAGCAATAATCGCAAGTGTTTCTAAAGCAGCCTCTGAGAGTTTACTGCTTTCCTCTATTGCTACCATTTTTTTATAATAAGACTTATGTTCCTGTTTTGTAACTAATTTATAACGATTTCCTAAAAAAGCAATTTGAATACCACGATCTTCGCTTCTATAATCCTCATCTAAAGCAGAAATTAGTTTTTGACACTCATATTCACTAGCCTCTAATAAATCCTGCAATTCATTTGCAGTTAGCCCTTCTTCTCCTGCTACAAATAATATTCCCTCTAAAACAGCTTTTTTATTCACTAATTTCACTTCCCCTCAATTCTAATACAATTTGATTAAAATTTTCTTTTTGAGTGATACAAAGTTCTTGCTTACGAGCCAAATCCAAAATAGATAAAAACGTAACAATAACATATTCTTTCGTCACGATTTCAAATAACTCACTAAAATCTATTTTTCCTTTTTCATGTAATAACTTTCGAATTTCATGACTACGTGCATTCACTGAATATTCTTTCTTTGTAACCTTTGTTTGTAATGGTTTTTCTAGCTCTTTTCTTTCTAACATTTTCTTAAAAGCCTCTAATAAATCACTCAATCCAATATCTAAATACACCTCATCATCAGAAATATTTGTATACTCCTTTAAACTTCCTGGTTCCTTAGAATAATACTCCTGTCTTTTTTCTTCTAACTCATGAAATTTTGGAGTAACCTCCTTATAACGTTGATATTCTAACAATCTTTGAATTAATTTTTCTCTTGGATCTTCCACATATTCATTATCCTCTTCCACCTTTTTTCTTGGTAGCAAATAACTAGATTTCATTTCTATTAATTCAGCAGCCATTGTTAAATATTCACTTGCAATATTTAAATTCAAAGTTTCCATACAGTGAATATAATCTAAATATTGTTGTGCTATTGTTTCAATTTCAATATCAAAAATTTCAATTGAAGATTCTTTAATTAAATGCAATAGCAAATCTAATGGTCCTTCAAAATCCGATATCATTACCTTATATTCCATTGTTACCACGTCCAATACTGTTATTATATCAAAGTAAACATCAAAAAACAACATTCTAAAATGTTGTCTATTTTTGAACAGAAGTTAATTTAAAGAAATCATATATTTTATGTGTCATACTATAATTTCCTTTTTTCACTTGTCCTTCGATTTTATTTAATATTTTTTCAATCACTTGTTCACTTTCACCAAAACATTCAAAATATAAGTACTCTAATTTTTCATAAGCTTGTTGTCTTTGACTCTTTTGAAGTTCTTGTAATACAAACTTTTCCATCTTTTGTTCTTTTCGCGTCTTTAAAGGAACATAGATTTCTTTTTCTAATACTTCATAAGAAAACTTAGCTTCTTTTAATCTACTACTGACATCTAATACTTCCACATCTTCATCAACTAATAAAGTACTTTTTCCAATACTACACCCATCTGAATTAAACTTAATCGCAAATACACTACTACCATCGGTTAATAAAATCGCATATTCTATCACATCTAAGTCTTTATTCGTAAACATTTCGGTCCTATTTCTTATTGTTTCTAGAAAATCAGAATCAATTTTTATTTTATTACTTTGAACCTCTAACAATGATTTACTATTAATTCTATACAAAGGAATCTTACGAATATGGATAATATTATCATTCACATTCCATTCAAAGAAATCATACAACTGACGATTAAAATTCAATAAAATATCATATATGTAATTCATATTTTTTCCCTCCTGGTGTATAAAGTGATAAGAAGATTAAAATCATTCCAATCGTAAAATATTGGCATTCTATTCTTCTAATTATAAATTGCACATATTCCTTAAAATTATACCCAACAGTCATTAAATTACAGTAACTTATAAGGTAAACTGAACCAATTACAGTTAATCCAAAACCAATTAAAAATATAAATACGCGTGTCAATTTGACATCACCTAATTTTATTTTATTAAAAACAAATATAAAATATTTCTAAAAATCATTCATTGACAAAAAAAGTTAGAGTGTGCTATGATAACGAGAGGTGAGGTTATGAAGCAATTTACAATGAAAGACGAAAGTTTTATTTGCGATAATTGTAAAAAAAAAGTGGAAAAACTCCACTATACTGCACGAGATCATTGTCCGTTTTGTCTTTATTCTAAACATGTTGATATTCTTCCTGGTGACCGAAAAAACGGGTGTCAAGGTTTACTCAAACCCGTTAGCATTGAAAAGTTTAAAGGCAGTTATAAAATTATTTATCGCTGTTTAAAATGTAATCAAATACATAAAAATATTATGGCAAATGATGATAATATCGATTTGATTATTGAGTTATCAAAAAATGCGAAATATTAAAAAATCTTTCAAATAATAAATAAAGGATAGAAAAGTCTCATTTTAAGACTTTTTTCTATTAGCTTCAATTTTCTACACAAATATCAAACAGTTAGAAATTTTTTTACTCTTCTTTTCTAACTTTCTTTTTTAAAAATTTTCTTTTTATATCTTCTTGATCAAATACTACATTGGTTTTCACTACAAACAATACCACTATCATAAGCAAAATTCCATAAATAATATAACCAAGCATTTGATCCTTTAACACGTAAACAATAGAGGCAAATGCGAATAAAAGATTAATTGCATAAATAGCCAACACTGTTGCTCTTTGAGAAAAGTTTCTATTGAGTAGCTGATGATGAATATGAAACTTATCTGGTGTTGAAATACTCTCTCCTTTTAATGATCTTCTAATAATCGCAAAAATTGTATCTAAAATTGGAATGGCTAAAATAAGAAGAGGGATAATTAGTGATGTCATAGTAACATTTTTGAAACCTAACAAAGCAATAATTGCAATAATAAATCCCAAAAACATCGAACCACTGTCTCCCATAAAAATACTAGCAGGATTGAAATTATGAATCAAAAATCCCAATGTAGAGCCTAGCATAATAAAGGTTAAAACAAAATCAAGTCCCGTACTCCCCTGCATCGTAGCAATAATTCCAATGGTTAAAAAATAAATAGAACTAATTCCAGAAGCTAACCCATCTAGTCCATCAATTAAATTCATGCAATTCACACAACCTAATATAAAAAATATCGTAACTGGATATGATAACATTCCAAAATCAAAATATAAACCAAAAGCACTTAAGTCTTTTAATAAAATTTTTCCATAAAAAACAACAATGCAAGCAGCTACTACTTGACCTATAAATTTATGAGATGCTTTTAATGGTTTTACATCATCAATCACTCCTGTTAAAACAATAATAAAACTAGCAATCAATATAGAATTCATCGTTTCACTATAACTTCCAAATATCATAAAACCTAATAAAAATCCAAAGAAGATTCCAAGACCACCCAATCTAGGCATTGGCCTTTGATGAACTTTTCTTGCATTTGGCAAATCAACCGCACCCACATGTAAGGCAATTTTTTTCACAAAGGGAGTTACAAAAACTACAAACAGAAACGTTATAAAAACCATAAGAAAAATACGTGTTAATATCGTTTGATCCATAATAAACTTCATTCCTTTCACTACACTCAAATATGCATCATTTTTTTAAGTCTATCACCATACTCATTTTACCAAAAAAACATTAGAATGTCTATCAACTAATGTTTTAATGGTCAATTAAATGAATATTGTCTAATAGAATTCCTGTTCCCTCTGCTACACAAGTAAGGGGACTTTCAGCGATAAAAACAGGCACCTTTAATTCATGGGCTAGTAACTCATCAAATCCATCAATTAAAGCTCCCCCACCAGTTATCACAATTCCTTTGTCTATAATATCCGCTGACAACTCAGGTGGTGTTTGCTCTAAAACCATTTTCGCTGTATGAACAATAATATAAACACTTTCTCTTAATGCTTCTTCTATTTCTTCTGAACAAACAGTAACTGTATGAGGAAGCCCTGTCACCAAATCTCTTCCCCGTACTTCCATTTTTTCTTTTTTATGTTCTGGAAAAACAGTCCCAATCGTCATTTTAATTTCTTCCGCTGTACAGTCTCCTATCAATAACTTGTATTTGTCCTTAATATATTTCATAATATCATTATCAAATACATTTCCAGCAATTTTAATAGAAGAACTATTGACAATGCCACCAAGTGACAATACTGCAATATCAGTCGTTCCTCCTCCAATATCAATTACCATATTTCCACTCGGTTTTGAAATATCCATTCCAGCTCCTACAGCAGCTACTTTTGGCTCTTCTTCTAAAAATACTTTTTTCGCTCCTGTTCGCTCCGCTGCTTCTTTGATGGCATTTTTTTCAACTTGCGTAATATTAGAAGGACAACAGATTAAAATTCTAGGTCGTGAAAGTAGACTTTTTCCATTAATTTTTTTAATAAAATGATCTAGCATAATCTCCGTTACTTCAAAATCGGCAATGACACCGTCTTTCATTGGTCTAATTGCCCTTACTGTTCCCGGAGTTCTTCCAAGCATTTCTCTCGCATCTTTTCCAACTGCTAATGGTTTTTTTGTTTCTGAATCAATTGCAACTACACTAGGCTCATTTAATACAATTCCTTGTCCTTTAATATAAATAAGTACATTAGCTGTTCCTAAATCAATTCCAATATCTTTTGCAAACATAGTATTCCCCTCTTTTCTATTTTAAAATTCACATTTATCCCTTTCCTTTAAATACTTTTTTTTCGTTGATTCTCCTCCTCTGATGTGCCTAACACTAATATGATATTTTAGTATTTCATCTACCTTTATATATAATTTGTAATCAATTTTTTTTAATCGTTCATGTAAGTCTTTATGAACTGTACTTTTAGAGACTCCAAATTTTTTGGCAATTTCTCTTACCGTTTCTTTGGTTTCTAACATATAAGAAGCCTCTTTTCTAATACGTTCTTCTTTTACCCCCATCTTTACACCTCTTACTTAAGTATATAAACTAAGAGATGTTTTATACCGAAAAAAAGAGCTAAAAGCTCTTATATTTCACTTACTGATTTATCATAATAGCTTTCAGGATTGACAGTTTGTCCTTTAATAATAAGTTCTAAATCCAAATGACTTCCTAAGTCTTTGGCAATGTTATTTGTACCACTTTTTCCAATCGTAATACCTTGTTTTACTGCATCACCTTTTTTTACACTGACTTCGCTTAGACTTTGGTATACACTAATCATTTCATTGCTATGTTCAATTTGAACAATATTTCCTAATAGGGTATCTTCTTTGACATCGATTACTGTTCCATCTAATATTGCAATTACATCAAAGTTTTCTTTTCCACCATAGCTAACTCCGCTATTTTGTAAATATGTATTTTCATGATAAATAATAGAACCTATTTGACTATTTTGATCAGCTTGATAATCATAAAAATTTCGAACAATTTTTATTTCTTTATCATTATAAGGTCTTATCACCTTTGTTTCTGTTCCTACTACTGGAATATCCTCACTAAAAATAGTATCTGAAACATAAGTTGGTCTATCCTCACCATCATCTTTAAAATTTCCTTTCGATAATGAACTTTCAATCAAGTATACTGCACCTAACACAAGAATAATTGAGAAAGCATAAATACCATACATAACTGGTTTTTTTAATCTTCTATTCGTCATTTCTAATCACCTCTATTTTAAGTGTGAACCGAAATGCGTTTTTTTATACTTTTTTTTACAAAGTTTTAATTTCTATTCCTTGATAATAATGTTTTAAAATTTTATCATAAGTATATCCGTCTATTGCCATTCCATTTGCTCCATATTGACTCATTCCTACTCCATGACCATATCCTTTTGTTGTAATATGAACATTGCTACCATTTTGAGTAATTGTAAAAAAGGTAGATTTTAAATTTAATTTTGAAAAAACAGTACTTGCTTCTAACTGGTTCCCATTAATTTCTAATTCTTTGACACGTCCACTACTTGTAGTTTTTGTTGTTTTTATATCTAGTTTTTCTTGATAGGGAAGTTCTAATTTCGTATAAAAATCAGCCAAACTAAAATCATAGTCATTTTTAAATACTGGTGAGATTGTTTCATCCCATTTTGATTCTACACTAACCAGATAAGGAAGTTGTTTGGAAAATACTTCTCCACTATTTTCTGTTACACCAACAGAGGTTGAAAAAAAGAATGCTTCAATTACCTTGCCATCATAAGATAAATATTGTCCCCTGGTTTGACTTACTGCTGTTTTTACTTTTTTGATTCGTTCATCATATTTATCTTTCCATTTTTCCTTTAATTCTTCCTCATTCAAATAAACTTGATTGTTCACTGTATCTACAACATCGAAGTCATTTTTACTTGTATTTTCCATTTTTTTTAATACATAACTTCTTGCAGCTACCGCTTGAGCTTTTAAGGCTTCTAATTCAAAACTAATGGGCATTTCACCTGATAAAACTCCCACAATATATTCTTCTAAAGGAACTTCTTCTATGGTATCTTTTTTTTCCCTTTTTACTCTTACATATGTATTTTTTCCGTATTCAAAATATAAATTTTCATTGGTCTCTTTTAAAAATATACTTAAAATTACATATGGTACTACAATTAACAAAAGAGTTACAAAAATTATTTTTTTTATTTCCATAAAATCATTCCTTTGTATCCATTTTATTATCTTCCTTTCTTTTTTAGTATATACAAAATTTTTATTTTTTTTGTCGAAAAAAATATTATGATTGATTAATAGATTATCTATTATAATTATTCTCTTTATGCATTTTATTATTTATCACTTTATTTTTTATATCATAATAGATTAACCTAAGCAATACGATTTAGTAAAATGAAAAACAAAAAAACAACACTATTACATCTAAAATTTTATAATAGGTTGTTTCTTTTAATTTACAAATGAAAAATCTGATTAACATATATCATTGTTGAATTATCTAATATCATAATTATTCCTCAATTTGTTAAAAAGTTAGTTTTCAACATTCTACTAAATTTCGTTTAACGATACCACAATGGGGGAAGCATTATTGTAAATATAGATTTTTTCACCTTGCTCTTTTATATATCCACCATTTTTATAATATCCATATCTATAATCTTCAAAAAAGGGATTTCCATTGATAAATTCAAAGCTTATTGTATTCCCATTATTATATTTTTTATAATACTCAAGATAAGTTTTATATATCTCTATCATAAAATTCTTAAATTCATCCTCATCATCAAAATTTTTATATATTGTAAAATTATCAAATGTTATCGTTGCTTCTTTTTTCAAATCGTCAATAGTGGGAACTTTACCATAATTAGTTTGACCATAGGTAGAGTCAAAAAAGATAGATAGATTTACTCTATAATCATTCACATTAGAAATATATTTGTTTTCTTCTGTTAGTATTATATTTTCTAAGCAATGAGTTAAACTTGTTTCATTTTCACACCAATTTTTTTCTTCCGAAAGTTGCTCAATAAAGTAATCTTCCTCAATTTTTTTAGTTTTAATATTTATTAGCAAAGTAAAATTATTATCTAAATAATCGCTTTGAATAGTAAATTCATATGCATTTTTGATCCCCATATCAAGACAAGCTAGCCCACAATCGTTCCAATTATATATTTTTTTAATCTTATAATTACCATTTCCATATCTATTGTTTAAATAAGTCATAACGTAATTAGAAAACTCTTTTCTTCTAACTCTTTCATCAATTAGAGGTTTAATATCAATAATTGTAAAAACTATAAATAATACAATAACAATACTAGTTATAATCAATACTTTACTTTTTCTTTGATCTAATAATATTTTTTTATTTAATATGTTTCTAGTTATGATACTTATAATTAACATAATTACATAAATTAAAATTGCAAAACAATCTATTATAATTACTCCAGCCATACCCCAACTTTTAGACAAATCTAAAAAACCATATATACAATGATACAATATAACACTGATTATTGAAATTCTTTCAATAATAAATAATTCTTTCCAAATTATTTTTTGTTTTCTTTTTAATGATAAAATAAATAATATTATCTGCAAAATGAATAAACTAACAAAATATATAAGTATCATTTTTTTCTGCAAAATGAGTAAATTAACAAAATATATAAGTATCATTTTATCAACCCCTAACTAAAAATATTTATTTCATTAAAAACATTGACATATATTCATCTATTGTGTAAGTCTTATGATCATTAGGTACTTTAACATAAGAGTAGGCATTATTTTTTTTGGCAATCGTAAATACATCATTCGTCCAATTAACAGTTCCTTTGGAAATAATTTTAATATTCCAATTAGAACTTCCCCACGAAGTTGTTGTATTCATTGTATTTATATAACCAAAACCATAATTTGCTTGTCCATTATCAATTTTATAAATATAAGTTGAATATGTTATTTCTCCTGAACCACCATTAAAAACTGCAATATAATTCTCTGGAATTTTATTTGATTTATTCGGACTATAAAAACAATACATAGTTATTCCTGTTAATAATATTAACAAAACAATTATTGGTACAAAATATATTGGTTTAAAAGTTTTGCCTTTTTTATTGCTATCATTATTTTTAATAATTGATATAAATATTTTTATAGTATTATATATCGCAATAATACTTAATATTGCAAATGGAATGGTTGTAACTGTAAAAGTTATTCCCCAAGGATCAGAATTATTAAATGAATATATCGTTTCATATAACAAAAATATACTTAACATACCTAATAAAATAAATTTTAATATTATTTTTTTCTTCATATAACCATCTCTTTTTACATAAAAATTATACTATATTTTATAGTTAAAGTATATATTTGTATACCAATCACTTAAAAGAAACCATAAAAATGTAAAGTCTTATATTTCCTTTGAAATAGAAGAAAGTATACTATAATTGTTTTAGTAATAAAATAGCAAGTAATACATTAATGAAATAATTTTATAGTTAATAATGATTAAACACTTACAATGTCTTATTTCTGTCAAAAATTTTCAGAACTTTATCGGAAAGGTATAGAAGTCGCATAAAAAACTTTTATTCCACATTTATTTTAATCTTTTTTTTATAATTTTTGCTTACATAACTAGTTTCGCAAGAAGTCTATTGGATTCACCTGTAATAAATGTAAGAAAGTTTATGAAATTAATGATACTAATTATACACTTAACTATCCTAAAGAATTATAAAAAAACATAGAAAGATAAAATTCTAAAAAATTGTATGCTATAATAATTACAGCAGTTAGGAAGTGATAAAATGGATGATACAAGTAAAACTGAAATATTTTTAAGACCGATGATGAAAATATCGGAAATGGTTCCATACTTAAAAGAAAAAAATATTAAATTTGAAATAATGTCTGAATTAGAAGCAGAAAAATATTTAAGATATAACAATAATTATTATAATGTGACAGCATATAAACATAATTTTGAAAGATATTTTATTGATGGGGAGTTTGTTGATAAATTTATAGACTTAGACTTTGCTTATTTAAAAGATTTAGCTATCATTGACCACAGATCAAGATTAGTGCTATTTAAAATGATTATTGATATTGAACATTATTTAAAAATAAGAATTTTAAATTTAATAGAGAATATAGATGAAGAAGATGGTTATAGAA
>CAYYCR010000058.1:0-9965 GCA_964470385.1 uncultured Muribaculaceae bacterium
TGAATCAAGAAAAAATTGGAAAATTTATTGCTGAATTAAGAAAAGAAAAAAATATAACTCAAGAACAATTAGCAGAAATACTGGGAGTCAATGTAAAAAGTGTTAGTCGTTGGGAAAATGGAAAGACAATGCCCGATTTGTCTATGCTACCAATACTTGCCAAAGAATTAAATGTCGAAGTATCAGAATTATTAAATGGTAGGAAAATGACTAGAGAAGAATTAGTTGAATTAAAAGATACTATAGAACGACTCATTGAATATAGTCAAAAAGAAGTGATAGACAAAAGTAAAATATGGCAATTTAATCTAAGAATAGGATGGTGCATTTTAGTCTTGGCAATATTAAATAACTATCTTCATTTTTTAGGAATAATATTTAAACCAAATGCTGAGGAATTTGTTCAAGGATTATTATACGGAATTGGCATTGTCTATGAATTAGTCTGTGTATATAATGTGAATCATGAACTAACTTTAAAAGAGAAAAAACACCAATTAGTAAAAAAATAATTTTAAATAATTACAATTTATAAAGCAGATCATAATTGTTCTGTTTTTCTTTTAGATACATTTTAGATACAAGACTACTATAAAATTACAATTGTTAAACATGAAAAGGAGGAATAATGAAATGAAAAAAAAGTGTTTTAACGGGTTTAGGAATAATAGGGATAATTGGTTTAACTACACTTATCTTTAAATCGCTTTATTTTTATTAGAAGATAATCATATAGATAAATTGTATCAATCCAATGTCAATCCTTTCCAAGTTAGTAATATAAAGGATGAAGATGTTTTAATCAAAGCAATTTATTATAAATATAATGGAAAAAATTATGGCTTTAAAAGTTCCAAGAGAATATGTTAATGTCCAAAGAGAGGTAATGAAGAATTATGTTGGTTATTTAGGATTTTCTAAAAATAACTGAATCTATGAAACAAACTCTATCAAATCATTAACAAATAGATTGAAAATAAAAGTAGAAGATATAAACAGTATGATTTCTATCAGTATTGTACCTTATAATCATTAGTGTATAAATGAAATGAATTAAAAAATAAAGTGCAGAAAATTTATTTAAATAGGAATTAGTGATATAATGAATATAGAAAAAATAAAAAAGATACATTTAGAATCATTTCTGATAATTTTTTGAGTAAGGAGAAAAATATGAAAAATCAAGAAAAATGCCCTTATTGTGGGAAAGAAGAATTTGTAGAAGGAAAACAAGAAGGATATGCAAGTATTGCTCCAGCCAACAAAGTATTAACTTTTAAATCTCAAGTACTTTATCACTTAATATGTCTTAACTGTGGTGCCATAGTGAAATCTTATGTAAAAGAGCCTAAAAAGTTAGTTACAAAATAAATTAGGAGTGTGAAGAATAATGTTTCATTTAAAAAAAGAGAAAATCAAAAAGAATATATTTTTAGCATTATCAATTCTATCTGCATTTATATTTATTGCTGGAGTAATGTGTACTATCATGGAAGACGATAGTCCTGTGAAATTTATCATAAATGAAAGTCCTGTAAAAATAATAGTACCACCAGCATTAGTATTTTTTGTCACGTTTGCTTTATACAGAAATAGCAAAAAAGCGATAGAAGAAAATACAAATTTATAAAGTAGATCAAGATTAGTGATTTGCTTTTTTCATTCACGAGGAATTAGTGAGGAACCCTTGAATGCTTTAACTAGATATGTTCAGTTCTATGCTACAAGAAGTAATCTGTGTTTCTACTTGATGATAAAGCAAACTGAAAATAATTTATCTTTTTCAGTTTTAAGCATTTATATATTGACATAGGAGTTACCCACGGGTGTATCATTAAAAATGAAAGGAGATATGAATTATGGAAAAAATAATTTTTATGAATGGTAGTCCAAATAAAAGTGGCAATACTTTTAGAATAGGAGAAGAAATTTTAAAAGGAGTGAATCATGATATTTTACAAATGTCAGATTATAAGGTATATCAATATGGACAAGTTTATGAGGATGACCAAATAAATGAAATTTTTAAACATTTAGAAAATGTAGATACGATTGTAATAGGTACACCAGTTTATTGGTACACAGTAGGAGGAATATTAAAAACTTTCATTGATAGATTGTATTTACTTAGAGAAGCTGAAGTTTTAAAAGGCAAAAATTTGTATTTTTTTGCCCAAGGATCTGCACCAGATGAAAAAACGACAGAAACAATAGAACATTTAGTAAGTAGAGTAGCAGAATTTATGAAAATGAATTTAAAAAGTGTTATTGTGGATTCTAGCGAGGGAAGCAAAATAATTAGTACAATGAATATGAATGAGTAGGAAACGAATATGAAAAAGAGTAATTTATTTATTTTTTTGTAATTATGATATTAGTATCTGGGTGTTCTAAAATAAAGAAAGAAGAGAAGAATAATATGAATTATTTTAGTGCATATTCCAAAGTAATGGATGTTATTAATCATAAATCTTTTGAGGGTTTTGGAAAACTTATATTTCCTGTTAACCAGCCAATAGATAAAAACATGACATTAGAGGATTTGGAAGATTTATCAAGAGCAGTTGCTTTTATTCATGATAATGCTAGATATTTACAAGTTGATACATCTAATTATTCTGTCTGTGGAGGTTCAGCTGGAGGAAGAATGGCGGCTTGGTTAGGAAACTATGTTACAGAAAGTTTTGGAGAAAAGAAGTATCCTAGACCTAGTGCCGTAATTATGCAATATACAGGATTGTCTGAAGTAACTGGTCATGAACCTCCAACTTATAACTGTGTTGGTGACCGTGATAGCATTGCAAGTTTTAAAACAATGGAAAATAGAATTAATAAAATAAAACAAAATGGAACAGATTTTGAAATAGAAATATTTGAGGGACTTCCTCATGGATTTGGTCTTGGAATTGGCACAAAAGCCGAGGGGTGGATAAATAATGCCATTCAATTTTGGGAAAGGAATATGAAATGAAAACAATTGTTATTTATTATGGATATGGCAAACATACAAAAATGATTGCTGAGGAAATTAAAGCGAAGTTAGGATGTGAAATCTTAGAATTAAAACCTAAAATACCTTATAGTACAGATTATCAAACGGTCGTAGATGAAACGGAAGATAATTTGCAAACGAAAAAAACACCTGAAATAGAAGATATTGCGATTCATTTAGATGAGTATGATAAAATTATTTTAGGTACACCAGTTTGGTGGTACACGATCACTCCACCAATAAGAACATTCTTAACGAAATATGATTTAAGTGGGAAAACAGTAATCCCCTATGCAACTAATGCAGGATGGTTAGGAAACACATTTGAAGAAATAAAAGAATTATGTCATGGTAGTGTAGTAAATGAAATTAGTATTCAATTTACAACAAATCATTTGGAAAATAAACTTGTTACCAATAATAAGGATATTGAGGATTGGATAAATAACATTAAAAAAATATAAATGGAAAAAGTAAATTGGAAATAGCAAGAGATGATATAATATTATTAAAAGAAAGAGAGTTGATGAAACATGGAAAAACAAACAGCAGGTAGAGATCAATTAGGAGAATTAGCACCTAAATTTGCCCAACTTAATGATGATGTCTTATTTGGTGAAATTTGGGGAAGAGAAGATAAATTATCTTTAAGAGACCGAAGTATGATAACAATATCTGCTTTGATGGCACAGGGATTATATCCACAGGTAAAATCTCATTTGGTATTAGGAAAAAAACATGGTTTGAAAAAAGAGGAAGTAGTAGAAATAGTAACACAACTTGCTTTTTATACAGGATGGGCCAAAGCATGGAGCGTATTTCCTATGGTAGAGGAGGTTTATAAAGATGAATAAGCATGAATTTGAATGTATTAATGTTTTTGGTTTAGGGCAACCTAACGAAGCATTTGCCCAATATTTTAAAGGTAATTCTTATCTTAATCCACTTGCTAGAATAGAGGAAGCAAACCTTTTTTTAGCCAATGTAACCTTTGAGCCAGGGTGTAGGAATTCTTGGCATATTCATAAATCCTCTAAAGGTGGAGGACAATTATTAATTTGTACTGCAGGTAATGGTTGGTATCAAGAAGAGGGAAAAAATGCTATTGAATTAAAACCAGGAATGGTTATTACAATACCAGCAAATGTTAAACATTGGCATGGAGCTAAAAAAGATTCATGGTTTAGTCATATTGCAGTAGAAGTTCCAGGTGAGAACACCAAAACCGAGTGGTGTGAACCTGTTAGTGATGAAGAATATGATAAGTTGGAGAATTTATAATGGAAAAAGTAGTGATTTTTGATTGGGGTGGCGTTGTAGAAAGCCATGAAAATAATTTACAGGATTTAAAAAGTGCCAAAATAAGACTAATAAAAAGATTTAATAATCTTTTATCAAATGAAGATATATTAAAATGTTGGACTGATAAAACTTCAAATGGTCTTGAAATTGGTACTACAAATAATGAACAAGATATAAAAGACTGGATTGGTTTCGTTCAAAAAAATATGAATATAGATGTTCCGTTTGAAGAGTTTAAAAAAGCGTATGAAGAAGAATTATCTTCAGTTAAATATTATAAAGATGTTGTAGAATATGCACATTCGCTAAAAAGCAGGTGTAAGATAGCAATTCTTTCTAATTTGTTACCTTTTGATAAGAAGAGAATAGACGATCAATATGATTTGAGTAAATTTGATAATGTATATTTATCTTTTGAAATAGGAATACACAAACCTGATGAAAGAGTTTATGAGTATGTTTTAAATGATTTAAAAATAGAACCAGAAAATATATTATTTATTGATGATGATATTAATAATATTTTAATGGCTAAAAATTATGGCTGGAACACTTGTCAAGCATACGGATATGAGTTGGATAAAATAAAACAATCAGTAGAATACTTTTTAAAGTAAATAGGCTTTCATAAATTCCAGCCTCCTATCAAGACGAGGGAAAAAAAGTGCAATTCTTAAAATTTATAGATGACGAGGAATATAACAATTAATAAAAAATGATGGCTATTTGTCATCATTTTCGGTTGGAATTAAATAACTAAAATATTTTGTTTTTCCAGATAATATATCGTCATAAAATTGATGTTTCCAATGAATATAATTAATGCTATCCTGAATTTCTTGCTTTTTATGTTCTAACTCATGAAGTTTAGCATCTAAAATCACTTTCCTTTCAGGAATCGACGTTTCTCCTTTTAAACATAAGTCAAGATATTCTTTCATCTCTGCAATACTCATCCCACAACTTTTTAAACAAGACAAACTTTTAATCCAGTTAATATCATTATCATCGAACACACGATAATTACTTTTATTTCTCTTGACGTTAGGAATTAATCTCTCGTTACAATAAAACTTTAAAGTATCATAAGTAAGTCCAGTTATTTCACAAGTTTCTTTCATAGAATATAATTTATCCGTTTTTTCCATATTTTCACCACCTAATCTAATCTTAAAACAAGGGTGTTACACACAGTCAATAAAATTTTCAAAAATAGTAAAAAAAGTATTGACCGTGTCTTACACACGACATTTATAATTGTAGTGTAAATTGAAATTATTGTCAATTTAGAAAGGGTGAAAATATGGAATATGTAAAATTGAACAATGGTGTAGAAATGCCTATTTTAGGGTTTGGCGTTTATCAAATACCAGCGAGTGATACGAAAAGATGTGTATTAGATGCTATTAAAGTCGGTTTCAGAAGCATTGATACAGCACAAAGTTATTTTATGAAGCAGAGGTTGGAGAAGCAATTTCTGAATGTGGAGTACCAAGAGAAGAATTATTTATTACAACAAAAGTATGGATTGATAATTATGGTTATGAAAACTGTAAAAAATCAGTAGAAGAATCATTAAAAAAGCTAAAAACGGATTATATAGATTTAGTATTATTACATCAACCTTTTAGTGATTACTATGGAGCATATAGAGCATTAGAAGATTTATACGAGGAAGGAAAGATTAAGGCAATTGGTGTATCTAACTTTTATCCTGATAGACTTTCCGATATGTGCCTATTTGGAAGAAAAGTGATTCCAGCCGTAAATCAGGTAGAAACCAACCCAATCAATGCACAATTTATAGCACAAGAAAATATGGAAAAATATGGAGTTCATATCGAAGCATGGGCACCATTTGGAGAAGGCAGAAATGGACTTTTTGAAAATGAAACACTTGTGAATATTGGAAAAAAATATGGAAAGACGTCAGCACAAGTGATACTTCGTTGGCTAATAGAACGTGGTGTTATTATTGCTTGTAAATCAACTCATATTGAAAGAATGGAACAAAACTTTAATGTATTTGATTTTAAATTAACGGATGAAGATATGGAAGAAATTAAAAAATTAGATACCAGTGATAGTTTATTCTTTAACCATCAGGATCCATCTATGGTAGAATGGTTTGATAAGATGGTAGTTGAAAGAAGAAACAATCAGGATTGTCGTAAAGAAAAAAAAGGATGGGAAGATAATGAATAAAAAAGGAATAATCGGAATAATAGCAATTCTTATAATTGCTGTAATTGTTGGCGTAGGAGGATATTTTTTACTGAATCGTAATGATAAAGCAAAAGAAAAAACAACCAATAACCCTGCTATAAATGAAAATAATAAAGTGGATAATGAAAAGCAAGATGATAAAGTAAATAAGGATGACATAACGAATTCATCAAATGGAAAAATACTTGTCGTATATTATTCTGCCTCAGGTTCTACGAAAAAGGTTGCAGAGGAAATTTCTAAAAACTTAAATGCAGACCTATTTGAAATAGTGCCAGTTGATGTTTATACTAGTGAAGATTTGAATTGGACTAACGAAAACGCAAGAGTATCAAGAGAACATAATGATGAGTCTTTAAGAGATGTAAAATTAAAAACTACCAACGTAGACGATTGGGATAGTTATGATACCATTTTAATTGGTTACCCAATTTGGTGGGGTATTGCAGCATGGCCAGTAGATACATTTGTTAAGGCTAATAATTTTAATGGTAAAACAGTAATTCCATTTTGTACATCAGCTTCAAGTGGTTTGGGACAAAGTGGAGAATTACTAGCAAGTATGGCAGGAACTGGTGATTGGAAAGAAGGATACCGTTTTAGTTCTGGAGCCTCAAGCTCTGATATTAAAACATGGACTGATACTTTAAAATAAGGAAAGTAAATGATATGAATAAAAAGACCACGATAGGAATTGTAATAGTTTTATTACTTGCAGTTGTTGGAGGTTGTTGGTATTTCTTATTTGGTAGTAAGAGTGTAACAGAGGCTCCAACAGAAACAAGACAACCTGAAGAAGAAGTCAAGGTTGGAGATGAAAATACTAAACCCAATAAAGATGGGAAAAAATCTTTAGTCGTTTACTTTTCTGTACCAGAAACTGATGATCCAAATAAAAAAATGACTACTGAAGAAGAAAATAGTGCTATTGTTATAGATGGAAAAAATTTTAGGTAATACCGAATATGCAGCAATGTTAATTAGAGAAAATACAGGAGCTGATATTTATAGAATCGAACCTAAAACTCCATATACGACAAATCATAGTGAGTTAATTGCTCAGGCGAAAGAGGAACAAAATAAAAATGTATGACCTGAAATAAAAAATAAAATTAGTAATTTTGATGATTATGACATTATTTATGTAGGTTATCCAATTTGGTGGGGTGATATGCCACAAATACTTTATACTTTCTTTGAATTATATGACTTTAATGGTAAAACAGTAATTCCATTTTCAACACATGGAGGGTCAGGAATAGCTGGAACTGTAAGTACAATTAAAAATAAATTGAGTGGTGCAAATGTAGAAAGTAGAGGACTTAGCATATCAAGAAATAATATGGAACAAGCTCCAGAAGAAATCAAGTCATGGTTAAAAGAAATTGATTACTAGATTAGGAGGATAGGGATGAATAAAAAAAGTAATAATGATTGTTATTATTGTTGCAGTTTTAATCATTGACGTTATGGGATGTTTTCTATTTCTAAATAAAGGTGGAAGTATTGGAATAGATAAATCACTCCAAAACGAAAATAATAAACAAAAAGTATTAGTTGTTTATTTCACCGAAACAGGTAATACTGGAAAACCTGCCAAACTAATTTCTGATGAAGTAGGTGGAGATTTTAGAAGAATTGAAACTCGTAAATTATATTCAACAGGACAAGAATTATTATGATTTTTTATTCATTTAATTTTCTAATTAAATAGACAATTTATGAGTTGAATTAAAATTTAGCTCTTTTTTTTGGCTCAAACATTTTTTTCTGATTTTACACTTTTTATATCTATATTTTATTTTTTATCCCACAGAAAAGTTATTGATTCAATATGATTATGAAAATCCGTATATCCGTATATAAGAAAATTGTATGTATAGATTTGTATTGGGTCTTATGTCGTGAGACATTTACTAGACTGTTGCTCAAATTATTTTTCTAATTATAAAAAATATGAAGTAAAAAAAATGAAAGGTAAGTATTTTAGTTTTAGATATGCCTTATTTTTAGTATGTTATAAGAAATTGAGTAATAATCATGATAGTGTAAAAATGTTTTGGAATTAGGAATTGTAAGCAAAACTATTGAGAATAAAAGACATAGGATTGTAATTTTACTATTTTTGTATTATAATCAGAAAAAGAGATAGGGGGAAAAATTATGGATCCAAAATTAAAGCGTGAAATTATTTTACAACATTATCAAAATCCTAAAAATAAAGGCCTTATCGCCCAAGAGGGATATGATACCGTCAATATGAATAATGAATCTTGTATTGATGAAGTTGATTTGATGGTGAAAGTAGAGGATGGAAAAATAGTAGATGCTCACTTTGACGGCGAAGCCTGTGCGATTTGTACAAGTTCAACTTCTATTATGATTGATACATTGATTGGAAAAACAGTAGAAGAAGCGAAAGAGATTGTAAATAATTTTGGAGCAATGATTGATGAGGAAAAGTACAATCCTGAAATATTAGAGCAAGCAATTGTTTATGACGATGTGGGAAAACAACCAAATAGGAAAAAATGTGCTTTGCTTGGCTGGTGGGGAATGGAAAAAGTATTAAAGCAATATGAAACCAATATTAAAAATAGCTAGATTAGTTCAATTTGGAGATCCTTTTCTGCATCTTAATCAATATGTTTTTCCAGTAGTTGAAGAACAATATCGATTTATCGTTGAAATCGATCAATTTGCTTTTGATTTGGAGCGAAAAATATTATGTCCTATTTTAAATAATACTGATATGGATTTTAATATTGTTCCCAATTCTTATTATGCCGTTGAAATAACCCCAGTAATTGTAGATACTAGCGATATCATAGAAAGCGAATGGAAACAGTTTGGTGAAAAAATATTAGAACAATCACTTCCCAAAATTATGGAATACCAAGAACTATTTAAAAAAAGAAAATTAATTTCTTTTAATGAATATCAATTAACAAAAAAACACAAATTTTAAGGAAATTTTTTGATTTCCTTTTTCATTTTCTGTATAATAGAAATATGGTGATATGTATGACAAAAACAAAAGGATTAAATAAAACATTAGTAAAGGAAATTTCTAAATTAAAAGAAGAACCCAAATGGATGACTGATTTTAGAATCAAAGCCTTTGAATTATTTGAGCGATATTCAAATCCTATTTTTGGACCTGAACTAAAATTAGATTTTGATGAAATTAATTATTTTAAAAGAATTAGTAATAAAGTGAGTGATGAATGGAGTGATGTTCCAAAAGATGCCAAAGAAACCTTTGAGCAATTGGGTGTTATCGATGCTGAAAAAAAATATTTAGGAGGTATTGGTGCCCAATATGAAAGTGAAGTTGTATATCATCATATGTTAGAGGAATTAGTAGAAAAAAATGTAATTTTTTGTGATACGGATACAGCACTTAAAAAATATCCTGAGTTATTCAAAAAATATTTTAACAATT
>CAYYCR010000059.1:0-9900 GCA_964470385.1 uncultured Muribaculaceae bacterium
GTTTTTCCATTACTTTTAATACATCATTATGCTTATTCAAATCGATTCTAGAAAATAAATTATCTGTATCCAAATAAACTTTTAATGATTTCGTATTCATTCTTGTTTTATATATTTTTGCATTAGGAACTGTAATTACAATTTTCTTTTCTTCTTTGACTACATCATAAGTGATTTCAGAAAAGTTAATGGAAGCATCAACTTCAAAATCATAACTGAATATTTGCCTACTTTCTGTAAAAGGAATTACAAATAAGTTAAAAAAATCTCTATTTACTTTACTATCTTCTAAAACTGTAACGTAGCAAGTTTGGGTAACTAATTCACCAACATCTTCGAATCCCAGTTTTGTTGTTTTGGTATGTTCTGTTGACCTTAAAGAGAAAAATATAAACAGACATACTAATCCTATAATAAAACATATGGTACATATGGTTTTAAAGGAAGAGACAAATTTTTTAAAACCCCCTGATTTTTTTCTTTTTTTTACTTCTACTTCATTCATTACTTCTTTACTCCTTTATATTTATATACAATAAATTGACTAATTCCATTGTACCATATATTTTCACAATCCACAATTAAAGTTACAGAATAAATTATAACACCAACACAATTGCCCATAAAATCTTTTATCCTCATTAACCTGAATATTTAATACTTACTTTTTTCAAAAAGTTATGTTCAACTTTATGACTGATTAATAAAAATAATGACTTTGTTTTACATAATAACTGATAGCTTATAAAATCTACAAAATTATTCCGAAAATTTCACTTTAAAATTTGGTTATCAGTCATTTCGTATACTACAGCCTTTCAAAAAAATTTCTAAATAAAAAGAATAAGATATTTCAAATTCTATTCTTCTACTCTATAATTCTCTTTATTATATTTAAAATGATACGTATCTTCATTATCACGTGTATAAATATTTAACTCAATTTCATTTTGATAATCTATTCTACGAGTTAATACAAAACTATCTACAAATCCCTTTAATTCCTGATAAGAAGCAATATATGACATATCATAACTCGCTTGCTCTTCAGCCTCTCTTTTCACATTTTCCATTAAAATAATATGTACTTCCTCATATTTAGCATAATCATATAACTGCGATAACAATTCCTTGGCATCATATTTTGATTGTTTTACAAGTTCTTCAAAATTATTAATAACAATAAACTGGTTTGTTTTTCTATCCGTTTCCTGCTCCAATATTTGTTCTATAATATCATTTTCTAAAACATAATCAAAATCATACATATAAATATTGCTTTTCTGTAACTTCTCAATTGCACCCATAAATAATTCTTTATCGATAGAATTATTTTTTCCTTTACCTGCATAATGACAAGGGTAAAAACATTGATGAACAATATCATAAGAAATTCCACTTACAAATGAAATCATCTTCATCGTATACCAAATACTCGAATCTACTAAATTGTACAATTTTATCGTTTCTGATTGCTTGATACCAAAAGAATCTAACAAATATAAAAGCATATTCACTCTACCACTCATCGGCCTAGAAGCGATTACTGTAATTTTGCTCTGTAAAACAGTATTTTTTATTTGATCCATCATAATTTTTCACCTTTTCCATTATCTTCTTGCTTTACTATATTTAATAAACTCACTAATAAAATTAAATATATTAATCACTGTTACAATAAGAAATAAACCTAAATAGTCTAATTTCAAAAAATATCCTGCTATAGCCATAAGAATAACACTTAAAATATAAGCAATTATCATATCAATAATATTTTCTTTTATAAATTTTTTCATTTGTTTCCTCCATCCTTATTATATCAGAAAAATAGAAAAAAATCTTGTAAAAAAATAAGTAATATTTACTTTACTTATTCTTCACTTTCAATATTCTTAAAGCATTTAAAATAGATAAAATAGAAACACCAACATCAGCAAATACAGCTGCCCACATCGTTGCAAGACCACAAGCACTTAATACTAATACCCCAATTTTTATAGTAATAGCAAAGGCGATATTCTCTCTTACAATTCTCATTGTTTTTTTAGCAATTTGAATGGAAGAGGCAATTTTTGAAACTTCATCTGTCATAATCACAACATCAGCAGCCTCTATGGCAGCATCACTTCCAAGACCTCCCATTGCAACTCCTATATCGGATAGAGCTAAAACAGGAGCATCATTGATTCCGTCTCCAACAAATAAAAGTTTTTCATTTGTTGGTTTTTCGTCTATGAGTTTTTGAACAAAAATGACTTTATCTTGTGGCAATAATTCCGAATGATATTCATCTATTTTTAAAATTTGAGCAATGTCTTTACTAATGTTTTCGCTATCCCCTGTTAACATTACCAGCTTCTTTACATTATTTTTCCTTAAAGCCTCAATTGCTTTATAAGAATCTTCTTTTATTTTATCAGCAATTACTATCGTTCCTACCAATTCACCATCGATTGCAACATAAAGAATAGTTCCTAGTTCTTTACTTTTCTCAAAAGTAATATGGTTTTCATCCATCCATTTTTCGTTTCCAATGAAAACATTTTTCCCCTCTACCAATGCTTCTATTCCTTTTCCTGAAATTTCTTTGGTAGCAGTCACCAATTTTTCATTTATTTCTTTATAATAGGCTTCTTTTAAAGAAAGAGCAATCGGATGATTTGAAAAAATTTCAGCATGACTTGCATATTTTAATACATCGCTTTTTGAATATCCAATCGCCTGTATTTTTTGAACCTTGAATACCCCCTCAGTTAAAGTTCCTGTCTTATCACATACAACAATGGAAACATTCGAAAGGGCTTCTAAATAATTACTTCCTTTTATCAAAATACCCATTTTAGAAGCAGCACCTATTCCTCCAAAAAAAGATAGAGGAATCGAAATAACAAGAGCACAAGGACAAGAAACAACTAAGAATGATAAAGCTCTATATAGCCAATCTTTGAATAACGCACCATCTATCATAAAAGGAGGAATGGTTGCAAGTAAAAGAGCAATAATTACTACAATTGGTGTATATATTCTGGCAAACTTACTAATAAAATTTTCAGATTTTGATTTTCTACTACTCGCATTTTCTACTAACTCTAAAATTTTACTAACTGTCGATTCTTTAAATTGTTTATTTACTTGGATTTTTAATATTCCATCATTATTGATACAACCACTTAATACTTCATCATTTACCATTACTTTTCTTGGTATTGCTTCACCTGTTAAGGCTTTGGTATCAATCATCGCTTCTCCACTAGCAACAATTCCATCGAGTGGGATTTTTTCACCAGGTTTTACTAGTATTATTTCTCCTATCGCAACCTCATCTGGATCTATCCGCTTCACTTTTCCCTCACGATAAACATTCGCATAATCTGGTCTGATATCCATAAGACTGGCTATGGATTTTCTGGATTGACCTACTGCATAATGTTCAAATAATTCTCCAATCTGATAAAAAAGCATAACTGCAACTGCCTCTTTATATTCTCCAATACAAAATGCCCCGATAGTAGCAACTGTCATTAAAAAATTTTCATCAAAAAGTTTCCCTCTCACAATATTTTTTACTGCTTTTAATACAATCGGGTACCCTACAATAATATAGGAAATCACGTATAAAATGTTGTGATACCATTCTATATCCGTTTTCAGAAAAAGAGATATTAGAACTAGAAAAAGGGAAAGAATAATCTTGATGAAATGCTGATTTATTTTCCGCCTCATGATGACTATACCTCCTCTAGTTTTACATCTGGCTCTTCTTTTTTTATCACTTTCTTAATCAGTTCTAATGCTTGTGCTTTATTTTCCTTTAAGCATTCAAATGTTAATTTTTCGGTCATAAAGTTGATACTAACATTTTCTATCATATCAATTTTTTGTAAGGTTCTTTCTAATTCATTCGCACAATTTGCACAATCTAAATTCTTAATTTTATATTTATATTGATTCATCATTTTTTACATCTCCTTTTCATTTTTATGATTGATGTGTTCTAAACCAATTTCAAATAATTTTACAATATGTTCATCATCTAGTGTGTAATAAACTTCTTTTCCACTTTTTCGACATTTTACAACGCCACTTCTTCTTAAGACTGCTAGTTGATGGGAAATAGATGATTTGGTCATATTGAGTACGTTCGCCAAATCACATACACACATTTCATTTTGATCAAGGGCAAATAAAATTCGACATCTAGTAGTATCTCCAATTAATTTAAATAAATTGGCTAAATGGTTAAATGTATTTTCTGTTGGCATTTTTTGTAATACTTTATCGACTGCTTCTTGATGAATTATATTACAGTCACAAGTAAATTCATTTCTAGCCATAAAATCCCTCCTAATCATATGATATTCATTTTAGTTGAATTATTTTTCAACTGTTTTAATTATAGTTGAATATATATTCAATTGTCAATAGAATTTCAAAAAAAAAAGAAAATTTTACTTATATTTTCTTAATTCTTTTAAAAATTCCTCTCGGTCTAATTTATGGAGATAGGAGTCGAAAGCAAGCGGTGAGGTTGTGATTTCTTTTCCCATCCAATTTTCTTTTTGGTACTTTTCCATTTCTTCTTTGTTAGAAAAAGAAACTTCCACTCTAATAAGTCCACGATAAATTTCACCATATTTTTTAATAGAGACTCTTGTATCATCTAGGTATAAATAACTGTCTCTTATAATAGCTTTCATCGATTTTTCTTTTAACTGTTCAAATTCACTTTTTTCTATGTTGCTTTTTTCTATCATACAGTTATTTTCATCTAAAATTTCTTTTTCATATTGATTATTTTTTTTCTGAATTCTTACATGCTTAGTGATATAATATCGTTCATATCGAATCGGTGTACTCAAATTCAATCCACATAGATTTTCTATTATAAATCTTCTTGATAATCGTTGATTCATGATTTCCTCCTTGCATCATTATGATAAAATATTGAAAAAACAAGAGAATTTTTCAAATAGCCAGTATGATGATACTGATTTTTCAAATGATTTTTTTATTTTGCCATTCTAACATTTTCTGGTTTTCTATGTAATCAAATCTATCATTTTTTAATTTCTGTTTGTATAAACTCCAGTGAATATTAGAATATCATATAAAAGATATTATGCAATCATTTATGTGTCAATATGACACATAAATTCATAGACATCATTTTTTTATAAACCTACTCTTATTTTAAAGCCCCTTTATATCAGCATTATTTTGTATATTCAAAATTTTTTATGCCCTAGCTGCTCCGTCTACAGATAAAATGACTCCTGTAATATAAGTCGCTAAATCACTCCCTAGAAATAAAAACGCATTGGCAATATCTTCTGGTGTTCCAATTCTTCCTAATGGAATGGTTTTAATTAATGGTTCTATCGTTTCCTTTGGTAAATTTTTAACCATATCTGTTTCAATAATCCCTGGAGCGATTGCATTCACTCTAATTCCAAAGTGAGCAAGTTCCCGAGCCAATGATTTTGTAATTCCATTGACCGCAAATTTACTTGCTGGATACATGACTCCAGATGGTTGCCCGTAAATACTTACCATAGAACTTGTATTTAAAATGGCTCCTTTGGTTTCTTTCAAATATGGGATTACTATTTTAGAACATAGAAAAACCGATTTGATATTTAAGTCACTAATTTTTTGATATTCCTCTTCGGTATAATTTTCTATTGGTGTAGAAGAGGATATGCCAGCATTATTCACTAAAATATCAATGTGTCCAAATGTTTCATTTATTTTAGAAAATGTAGTTTTCACTTCTTCTTCGTTTGATAAATTCGGATAAAATCCAATGACATCGTTTAGATTTTCCTTTTTTAATTCCTCAATTGCATGGTTTACAGTTTCACTTTTAGAACCTAAGAGTGCTACTTTAGCACCATTTTGTAAAAATTTTTTTACAATCGCAAACCCAATTCCACGAGTTCCCCCAGTTACAATTGCTACTTTTCCTTTTAACATAATATTCCACCTTTCTCATTTTTTGTTTTCTTTATGGTATTCATATATCATTACTAATAATACCTAATTTAATCATATCATATTTTCAGTCATGTTGCATATTTTTTATCATTTTTTTCAAATCAAGTTTCATGATGATGAAATATTCATCCTAATAAATTAGAAAATTTTAACTCTATTATTTCTACAGTTTATAATTTTTTATGGTAATTTAATAAAAATTATCTTGTTTTTCCTGAAAAATTAAAAAAATAACAACACGATACCAGCTAGGAGCCAATTTTTATGTAATATTTTTCCTCACAATGATTGCACATTAAAACAAACTGTGCTATAATAAAAATGTCCTGGAAACAATACAAACCCACTCCCCTACAAAAGAGTGTATAAAATGGTTTGTCTCCTTTCCTGGACATGAAATGTCTATCAAACACAGAATTGTGTTTTTTTTTGTTACAACAATATTTAAAAAAGTCTTTGAAATAAAAGACTTTGATTTTATTATGGTGTCCTCTTAGGGATTCGAACCCTAGACCCACTGATTAAGAGTCAGTTGCTCTACCAACTGAGCTAAGAAGACAAATTTAGTAACAAATTCATTATATCATTTTTTATTTTTAAATACAAGACCCAAATTTAAGGAAAAAAAGAACCACACAAGGTTCTTTTTATTCATCAGCCAAACTATCAAAATATCCCTGGATGAATACAACTGGTGTTCCCTTATCTCCTGAGCCAGATGTCAAATCACACAAAGAACCAATCAAGTCCGTATATCTTCTAGGAGTTGTTCCTTGTGTTACCATTTTTCCTTTCAAGTTTTTATCTTTTTCCCTGATACTTTTGCAAATAGATGCCTTTAATTCTTCTCCTTCTAAATTTGCATATACATTATCAGATACATATTTTAATTTAATTTCATTTGGAGTTCCTTCTAGTCCCTTAGTATAAGCTGGAGATACTACTGGATCTGCCAATTCCCAAATTTTTCCAATTGGATCTTTAAAAGCACCATCTCCATATACTAAAACTTCTATTTCTTTTCCTGTTTTTTCTCTTAATAATTCTTGTACTCTTTGAACGACTGCATCTCCACTTTTAGGAAATAATTTTAATCTTTCTTCTGTCGACTTATTAGAACCTAATAATCCATACGTTGGATTATATCCACTTCCATTGATAGGCTCATTTAAAATATCATCTAAACCATATACATTAGCATTCTTTTTTTCTAGCAATTTTTTAGTTGCTTTTCTAGTATGAATATCACAAGCTAAAACATCAGTAGTATAATCTAAAATAGCATCTGCTTTGTTTGAAAAAACAAATTCTACTTGGGCATTTTCACTTGTCACTAATTCCCTATAAAAGTCTACATAATTAATTCCTGTAAATGGATGCACTATAGAACCAAACTTTTCTATATAAGAAGCCTCAGTTAGAGTATCTGTATATGGATTAATTCCATATTGTTCTAATAACTCATCATCAAACAAATGATTTCCAACTTCATCTGCTGGATAACTAAGAAGTATCGTAACTTTAGAAGCACCTCTAGCTATTCCCTTTAAAATTAACGAAAAACGATTACGACTTAAAATTGGAAAAACAACTCCAATATGACCACTTGGAAATTTTCTTTTCATATCAAGTGCGACATCATCTACTATAGCATAATTACCATCACTAATGGCTACTACTGCTTCCGTAATCCCTACAATATCACGATTTTTAAAATCAAACTTTTCTGTTTTGCTTGCTTCTATTAAAGAATCTACAACGGTAGTCGCTAAATCCATTCCCTCTTTAATAATAGGGGTTCTAATTCCCCTTACAACTGTTCCTACATTTCTCATATAAACCTCCTATGTTACATTTTTATTATACCAAAAAAAGGACAATTATTACAGTCCTTTTAGATCTAATTATTCGCTTCTCCAGATAATTCCTCAATTGTTTTATTATTTTGTGAAAGCAATGCCCCACTTGTCCATGAAGAAGTTAGTCCATAATCGATATAAATGAGTTGTCCAGACATATAAGAACAAATATCACTTCCAATTACAACCATTGGATATCCCATATCTTTTGGCTCTGCTGCATAGCCATTCCAACTTTTTAAGAAAATATTAGAAATCATTTCCTCTCCTTCTTTTAAATCTCCTGTTGGACTTGTAGAACGATTAAAATCTTCTGTTAGACCTGTTGTTGTATCTCCTGGATTAATTGCATTTAAACGTATTTTCTTATCAATAAACTCTTTTGACATACATTTATAAGTAACGTAAGACTCTAGGCATTGTTTTGAAAATACATAAGCACTTTGAATTAACTCTGAATGACTTTGGTACCAATCCATTGCTTCTTCCCAAGTAGGAATATTGATTAATTCCACTGCCTTATCATAAACTTGTTGCCAACCAAATCCTCCAACTGATGAAATATAAGTAACAGAGCCATGATTACTAATACGGTTTAATAACTGCTCTGTCATATATTTTTGACTATAAAAATTAACGAGTTGTACCAATAATTCTTTGCCAGGAAAATATGCAATTCCATGACATAAAAATAAAGCATCAATTTTTTCTGGTAATTCACTTATTACTCTATCAATTTCTTCTTTCTTACTTAAATCGGCTCTAAAAGCCTTTGTTACTGGCAAATCAATAGGATTCATATCAATTGCATAAACATTTGCTCCTAACTCTAGTAACAATTCTGTTGCTGATTTACTCATTCCAGAAGCAGAACCAGTAATTACCACATTCTTTCCGGCATAACCAAATAATTTTTTTAAATCCATAATTACCTCCTTTATTATTTGTGCTACTATTATTATAGCACATATTTCTTATTATATATAACAAATTTAACATCTATTTTTATAAAATAATCGTTCTCTTAAATAAAACCTAGGCCATAAAAACCTAGGTTAATTTTCATCTGGTGGGCGATTACGGACTCGAACCGCAGACCCTCTGCTTGTAAGGCAGATGCTCTAACCAACTGAGCTAATCGCCCCTCTACAGTTCTAGTTTACTATAAATTTTAATATTTGGCAAGACCAAAATTTTTTTCGCCCACATTATATTTTTCATTTACATTCCAGTATCTTCAATAATAAGGGATGATTCAAAAATAACTTATCATTTTTCAAAAAAGCCTCAAATTTTTTATCGAAATCACGTCAGTAGTCTTTGAAAAGTTCAGAATAATAATTATTTATTACTTTACTCAATTTTATCTTTTGCTATTTTCTCTTCTATTATTTTTTTATTACTTAAAAGTCTATCATTATTTGGAGATATAGTGATTGCTTGATTAATATATTCTAATGATTTTAAAATTTCTCCTTGATAAAAGGCACTTAATGATAACAAATCATAAAGAGTATGGTCCCAACTAAAAGGTTCATTAATATACGACTTTTGATGATTAGCTATAATTAGTGCTTTCTTACAATACTCCTCCACTGCTTTCCAATTTTCCAGCTTTTGCTCTAATAATGCTCTTTCTACATAAGCATCCCTTAAATATGGTGCTTCTTTTATCGCTTTATCTAACCACATCCTAGCTTCTTCATAACGGTTTAAAGCGGTATAAGAGCGAGCGATAAAACGCATAGAAGCTGCTCTTTCATCTCTCCATGTGGCTTTTGGTAAAGAAAGATGTTTAATTAAAGTATCAATGCAATCATTCCATCTTTTATAGTACATGTATTCTCTTCCTAAATAATGCATATTCCTATCATCTGATGGATCTTCTTGAACAGATAATTCTAATAATGGCAAATAGTTGCTTCTTGATTTGCTTTTATCTGGATAATGGTTTACAGTAACCGTATCAATCGTCACAACATTTTCATTTAAGCCTTGATAATGTAACACTTCATGAACAGGATGAGTCCATTCATATCCATTTCTT
>CAYYCR010000060.1:0-9870 GCA_964470385.1 uncultured Muribaculaceae bacterium
TCTGTCAATATCATTATGTAGAAATATCTTCTCACCAATATTATTCGACAAAAGTAGTCTAAAATCCTAACTATTTGAAAGAAAAATTTATTTTTTCATACAATTTTTGCTATCATAACAAAAAAAGATGCGTTTTATCTCTCGTCATCTTCTAATAATATTCTTTCGATTTCTTTCCATCCAGATACTCTAATAGCACCTACCTCTTTTAATTCTTCTTCTGTTATATCCTTGTTATGATAGGAAGCAAATAAAAATTTTTGTTTTCCATATCCTGTTAAATTCAATAATCGATCATCTATTTTTATATCACAATTTAATAAACTTTTTTGATTAATAAAAATGTAATGAGAAGAAGAAATAAATGGAAAGTTCTTTTGAAGCCACTTGTATTTATGAACAAGTATTTGACTCTGTTCCATATCATCATATGAATCATTACCATAAGCAGTGCAAATAAAAATCTCATATCGTTTGGACAATTTTTCTAGGACCTCTACTGCATTCGGAATAAGTTCTGCATAATCATATACATTTTGTGTTACAAAAAATTGATAATACTCTTTTAATTTTTCATGCGGAATTAAATCTTCAGTAAAATATCCAGGTAAATCCTCTATTTTATAATTTGTATTTAAGAATTTATTGACAACAGCTAAATGTCCACCAATACATAAAACTTCATCCATATCAACCATGATTGTTTTCATACATCCACCTCAAATCCTAGTATAACATATATTTTATTCTTCTACCATTTTATTTATCGCATCAAAAAATCCTTCAATCCCAGATTTTACAATATCGCCTAGTGATTCTGAAATAGAAAGTCCTAAATCAGAGGTTTTATTACTATAATCACGACTAGTCGTTTCCATATAATCTTCTATATGAACATCTTTTCCAGCAGCTACATCAGCCTCAAATTTCTTAATTTGTTCAGATGTATAGATTACTTTTTTATGTTGTTTAAATTCATAATATCCTGTGGCTTGTGAAAAATAGAGGGTTAAAAAGGTAATCAATAATAGCCAAAATACATATTTAAAAATTTTGTTATAAATTTTTATTCTATCTTCAGGCTTCATTTAACATCTCCGCTATAATTGGAGCTAGTAAAGTAAGAGTATTTGTTACTTCTCCAATATTATTTTCATTGCCACCACATTCTAGTAAAATCATATTGGGGTTGATATCTTGGTTATAAACTCCATTATAACCATTTCCATCATGGGTCATAACTCCTCTTGTTAAACTAGGATATTTTTCTTTTATTTTTTCATTTAATCGATTCATAAGAGCCAAATTTTTTTCATAATTGGGATTTTCTTTTCCACACACAAATAATATTTTAGCATAACTCGTTCCATCTATTTCTACTGTAGAAGCTTTTCTTGATAACGCATCTCTATGTAAGTCTATAATCAGTTCTAAATTAGGATTTTTTTTAATAGCATCTTCGACAAAATACCTACTAGCTTGATAGCTATAACTATGATTCCAATTATGAACAGCCATAAAATCACCAATATCTCCCTCTTCTACAATAGTAGATACTCCTAATTTATTTAGTTTTTCTTTTAATAATTTAGAAGCCATAACCACATTAGGAGTAATATTATAATCTTCCAAATTGGAAGCGTTATATCCCTCATTATAATGCGTGCTATAAATATAGACCCTAGGAGTATCAGGAAGTGTTAAATCATCAACTTCATTTCTTTGAAATATCATAACAGGTGATGTATTTTTTACGGATGAACTTGTTTTTTTCGGTTCATTTTTAGTAGTAAATGTATAGCCTAAGGAATGCTCTAAAATTGTAATTGGTTCTTTTATTTTAAAAGAAGATAAAAAACTACTCACATTGGTAATAAATGTAGAAGAAAGGTTATTATATTTTAAATGATAATTAGGATCTTCTAATAAAGCTTTAATAAATTCTTCATTGGTAGTTGCTAACTTAAATTTATCAAAAATCATAATGATAGAGAATAAAAATACAAACATAAAAAACAAATACCATAACAAGCGAAACTTAAATTTTCTTCTTTTTTTGGCTTTAAATTTTTTGCTCATTTTTCCACCTACCTTGTTTTTCTATCATAACACCATATCATTAGGTATTTTGTCAAAAAAGATAGTGATTCAATTTATTTTTTTCATTCTACTATTTTATTCAAAAAAAAACAGAAATTTCTTTCTATTCTTTTGTTTTTAAAGCTTTAAACATTTTCTTCCATAATCCATTAGAAGAGTAATTTAAAATCCCTACTTTATAAATTCTTAGTCCATATTTTATTAATAACCAGTTGGTTACAATCACGAATAAAATGGCAATAATGACTTCAAAAATTCCAAATTGTCCTAGGACTAAAAGAGATGGTGCTAAAATGGCAGATATCAATGGAACAAATCCTAATATTTTAATAAATATAGCACCGTCAAATACTCCAGCCATCATGGCTAAATAATAACCTACTAACGAAATTACAATGATTGGTGTTTGCAATTGTTGAAAGTCTTCTGTATTGGTTGTCATAGAAGCTAAAATTCCTGCTAGTAGAGAATAAGCGATAAATGTTAAAATCATAAGAACCAGTGATAATGGAATGATATAAATAAATTTACTTGCAATTCCTGTACTAGCTAATCCTTCTACAATCTTTCCAACTTCACTTCCAAGGCCATTTACAATTGTATTTCCGCCAATGAAATGTCTTACAAGCATACCAAGTCCGACAAAGGCTACTAATAAAATTCCTTGGAATAAAACGAATAAATTTCCTGCAATTACTTTGGCAAAAAAATGAGTTTTTGGAGAGACATTAGAAATAATAATTTCCATTCCTCTGGTTGTTTTTTCATCATTTACTTCTGCACCAATCATCTGAACTAAAAATATGGTTAACATAAAGAATGGCAAAATCACCATTGGAAAAACAGTAGTTGTAATAATCTCCATATTTTCATCTTCCGATTTTTTCGTTTCATCTAAATAAATTCTTTCTATGATTGGACTAGAATAGATAGAAGCGATTTGTTCAGGTGAAATATTGGAATTTGTTAGTGCTAGAGCAACTTTTGTATTATTAATGACATTTATAATAATTTGTGAATCCAAACTATCTAAAAATTGTTCTGATAAAATTGTTGCTTTCAAAGTATTTTCTAAATCTTCTTCAAAATGAATAACAATTGTATTTTTATTTTCTTCTACTTCTTTTTTGGCTTCTTCAAATGTTTTTTCATATTTTACGATTTCATAAGAACCGCCCTCAGATCCAATCAAATTAGGGTCCGTCTCTTGCATTCCAGAAGTAAATAGTTCATAAGAGACTTTGGTATCATCAATAACATAAATTTTCATTTTGTCATTAAAGTCCCCACCAAAAAAAGTAATAATACTATCAATATTAATAATTCCTACGATAACGAGTGCTAAAACAAGGTTGGCAATCAAAAACCATTTGGTTTTGATTTTTCTTTTTAAACTGACACCAATTAAATAGTTTAATTTACTTGTCATATTTTTCACCTACTTTTGATACAAAGATTTCGTTTAGTGATGGTTCTTCCACAACAAATTTTACAATATTTTTACGTTTACGAATTACTTCGAATACTTTAGATACGACATCTTGACTTTCGATTTTTACTTCTAATTCATCCGATTTTTCAATGATTTCTAAAACACCATCGATTTTTTCTAATTCCTCTTTTTTAATATCCCCTTTAATCAAAATATTTTTTTTGCGATATTGTTCTTTGATATCTGATAAATATCCTGATAGTACAGCTTTTCCTTTTAGCATAACGACTAATTTTTTACAAAACAATTCAACGTGTTCCATTCTATGAGAAGAGAAGATAATCATACTTCCGTTTTTTGACATTTCTATAATTTCTTGTTTGAAAAGTTCTACATTAAATGGATCTAGTCCACTAAAAGGCTCATCTAATATTAAGAGTTTTGGATTATTGAGAATCGCCGTAATAAACTGAATTTTCTGCTGATTTCCTTTTGATAATTCTTTTATTTTTTTGTCTTTATATTCTGATATTTCAAATCGCTCTAATAGTTCATCTAACCTTTTTAAAATATCTTTTTGTTTCATTCCTTTTAAAGTACCATAAAATAAACATTGTTCTTTGACGGTCATTTTGGTAAGCAGACTTCTTTCTTCGGTTAAAAAACCGATGTGATCTGTAACGTCATAATCTATTTTTTTTCCATCTAATGTTATTTTTCCACTACTGGGTTCTAATAGTCCCATAATCATTCTAAATGTTGTGGTTTTCCCTGCTCCATTGATTCCGAGTAGTCCAAAAATTTCACCTGGTGATACTTCAAATGACAAATTGTCTACTGCCAAAAAATCTCCATAATATTTTGTGACATTTTCTACTTTTAACATAAAAATTCCTCCTAGTAACAAGATAGACCTTTCCCTAGGGAGAAGGTCAATACTTTTTAATGAAATAATCGAATAATATCGTTGTAAGTAATAAATACCATTAAAAGCATTAGTAAGATAAAGCCAACTCCATGAATGGCATTTTCTACTTTTGGACTAACTGGACTTCCTTTTATTTTTTCAATGATTAAAAATAATAATCTGCCGCCATCAAAAGCGGGAATAGGAAGCAAATTGATAAATCCGACATTGATACTCATAAATGCGATTAAATAGATAATATTTAAAAATCCTGTCTTGGCTGTTTCTCCTACAACTTGGAAGATTCCAACTGGTCCTGCTAGACTATTTAAGCTTAATTTTCCCATAAATAGATAACCAATAATAAAAATCATTTGTTCTACTAAACCTAGCGTTTTTAAAAACGCATATTTTATGCAGTCTAAAATGTTTCTGCTTACTTTAGCTTCTAGGGAAAATCCATATTGATAACTCTCTGTTCCGTCAACTTCTATTTTTTTAGGAGTGATTTCTATTGTTTTTCTTGCTCCATTTTCTTTTTCTACTACAAAGGTTGTCTGTTTTCCTTTTCCAACTTGTAATTCTAACATCAACATATCTGAATTGTTTATGTTACGGTTTCCCACTTTGACAATTCTATCGTTTTTTTCTAAGCCTGCTATTTGTGCTGGACTATCATTACTTACTTCTCCTATTTTGGTTCCAAGTGATGGTGCTCCATTAATTAGTGCGATTACGAATAAAAGGACAATCGCTAATATGAAGTTAAACATGACTCCTGCTATAATCGTTAAAAATCTTTGATACCATTTTTTATTTTGCATTTGTTTTTCTTTTGGTATTTCTGATTTTTTATCAGCTTCTAAGTCTTCTCCAGCCATTTGTACATATCCGCCAATTGGAAGCAAGCGAATAGAATATTCTGTTTCATCATTTTTTCGGTTCCATTTAAATAGTCTGGGACCCATTCCAATGGAAAATTCATAGACATAAATTCCTGATTTTTTAGCAAACAAAAAGTGTCCAAATTCATGTATACAAACAATAATTCCTAAAATAAGTATAAAATATATAATTGTCATAAAATCCTCTTTTCTATAAAATGCTAATAAAGAAAATATAGCCTAATACCACGAAAATAATACTGTCTAATCGGTCTAGTATTCCTCCATGACCTGGTATTAAATTGGAAAAGTCCTTTTTTCCATAATACCTTTTTATGGCTGAGAAAAACAAGTCTCCAAATTGTCCAATGATAGAAAGAAAAGTTGTTACTAATATGAGGATCCAAATTGGAGTTGTAGCACCAATAACAGTGTGATAAAAAGTAACTGCTGCAATCACAGCAAATATTGTTCCTCCTATCGTTCCCTCCCATGTTTTTTTAGGAGAGATTTCTTTAATGAGTTGATGTTTGCCAATTAAATTTCCTACTAAAAAGGCATAGGTATCTGTCATAATGGTAATTAATAATAAATAGGTTAGTAACTGTGTTCCGTTTTCTCTTAATAGAATCAATAAAGACATAGATGTTCCTAGAAAAAATATTCCTCCTATTAAATAAAAGGCATCATTAATACTATATTGTTTTCGGTCATGATATAAAACAGTGGGAATCAAGAAGATTAAGAATATTCCTGCTATCACCCGAAAGTCCATTGTAAAAAGAAGTTTTTCGCCATTGCTTCCTACGTTGGCATTGAAAAAAATCAGGAGTGTCATTACAATATAACTAATAAAACAAATGAATTCTGGGAGTTCTTTTTTTGTTCCTTTCATGTCTAAAAATTCTTTTAATCCTAATAATGACATAAGGTAAACTGCTACTGTAAATATTGTTCCTCCTTTTAAAAATAATGGAATTAATATGAGTGCCATGATTAATGCACTAATGACTCTTTTTTTCATTGCGTAACCCCTCCAAATCTTCTATCTCTATTATTATATTCTATCAGTGCTTTGTCAAATTCTTTTTCATTAAAGTCGGGAAAATAGGTTTGTGGAAAATAAAATTCAGCATAAGAGTTTTGCCATAGCATAAAGTTACTAAGGCGATGTTCTCCACTTGTTCTGATTAAAAAATCAATGGGTGGTAAGTTTTGATATAAGTAACTAGAAAAAAGTTGCTCTGTGATATCTTCTTCTTTGATTTTTTTGTTTTCTAAATCATGATGTATTTTTAAAGTGGCGTCGATGATTTCTGCATGCCCACCATAGTTTAGGCAAATATTTAAAATTCCTCCAGTATTATGTTTGGTCATTTCTGTTATTTCATCCATGGTTTCTAAGACTTCGCTTTTTAATGGTTCTCTTCTTCCAGAAAATAGGACTTTGATATTTTCTTTTTGATAGTGTTTCACATCTTGTTTAAATTTTTTTGTAAATAATTCCATGAGATAGTCTACTTCTTCGTTACTTCGTTTAAAGTTTTCAGTCGAAAAAACATAGACACTTAAAACTTTTACTCCTGTTTTTTTTAAAATGTAACAACTTAATTTTTCTAAGTTTTCTGCTCCTTTTTTATGTCCATAACTTCTTGTTTTTTTATGGTTTAATGCCCATCTTCCATTTCCATCTACGATAATTCCTACATGGTAGGGAATTTTTAGTGTAGCTATTTTCATATTATACCTCACTATCTACTTAATATTATAGTATAAAGATAGATTTTATACAAGAAAAAAAGAAACGTTTTTTCGCTTCTTTAAAAAGAATCAATATTGATTTTGACTTTTTTTTGATAATGGATAGAAGCGGAAGCTTGCACAATGGTACGAATAGAGTTCGCTATTTTTCCACCTTTTCCAATGACTGCTCCCATATCGTCATTACTAACTAGTACTTGTATGGTAATGATATCCTCTTCATCTTCAAATTGTTTTACTGATACCATCTCTGGTTCGCTTACTAAATTTTTTACTAAATAAGAAGTTAATTCTACTAAATTCATAATTAGGCTTTCTTAGACATTCTTTCATTGTGAAATTTTTCTAAAATTCCTTGTTTTTTTAATAAGTCTCTTACTGTATCAGTAGGAATGGCTCCGTCTCTTAACCATTTCATAGCAATTTCTTCATCGATTTTTACTTCAGCTGGATCTGTGATTGGATTATAAGTTCCCACTGTTTCAATAAATCTTCCATCTCTTGGACTTCTTGAGTCAGCTGCTACAATACGATAAAATGGTTTTTTCTTGGCTCCCATTCATTTTAGTCTTAATTTTACTGCCATAAATTTCCCTCCATTTCATTTTGTTTAGTATATCATAATAAAAAAGAAGTGTCAACACTTTTTGGTTGACACTTTATTTTATGTAGTTTTCGTCTACGTTATTCTCTATTTCTTTTTCTACTTCTTCTGTTACTTCATCGTCGATTTCATCCCAAGGATCTTCTTCCTCTTCAATGGCGATTTTCATTTTTGTTTCTCCTACGATTTCTACTCCTAATTCTTTTTCAATATCAAAGTTAATGACTCCATTTTCTCCTATGTCTACTTTTGAACAGTTTGGTTGTTTTAAGGAACGAACAATGATATCGGTGTCACCAGTTAAATCCACATTGTCTCTTGTTTTTACGTTTAATAGGTCATTGTAATCTATTTTTTTATTGACAACAGTCGTTTTAGAGTCATTTTCATAAGAATACCAAATGTTGACATCAAATGATCCATCTACACCGATTTTATCTCCTGATTTATAGCCTTTGAATTTATGGTTGATTACCCAGCACCCTAAAACTGTAGTTGGATTATCAGTGGATTCAATACTATAACTGTTTTTAAAATATTTTTTTCCTTTTCCAATGACTGCTTTGGTTACTATCTCTTTATATGCCACTTTTTATCACCTCTCATTATAGAGTATGCAAAAGAGGTAAAAAGTGAACAAAGAAAAAGATATAAATACTATTTTTACTGATATCCAATTATTTTAATATTTTCTGTTTTCCTTTTTTGTTTTGTCTAACAATTTAAAATTTTTAATCATAGATACAATTTGTTATTTTAAAAAAGTCAACACTATTACTTTAAATTAGTTGTACCATTCTCTTTAAATGAATCAAATCAAAAAAAATTCTGAAATGATATCACATTCAGAATCAACTATGCTTCTGTACAAGCATGAATATCTTTTTCAATTCGCTCTAATATAGAAGAAATCATTTGAAGTAATTTTGGATTATCTAATTCTTTTATTGTTACAAAAGAGTCTTTATCATATCTTGTTTCTTTAAATACAGATACTAAAAGTGGTAAAACTTCAGGGTGATTTTCTAAAATATCATCTATATTTTTCGTAGGATAAAGTTCAAGTTGCTTCGTAAGCCACCTACAAGCAGTAGAACCAAAAAGAGTTGTGTCTTTGCTTCCATCTATATATTGTACTTTATCTTCAGTATTAACACCTTTTTCTTCCATTAAAATAGAAACCTTAACAGCATTTTTTATAATCTCAGAAAGTAAATCTAAATCACTTACTTCTACCATATGTGCTCTTGCATCACCTGCTCTAGAAAAATATTTAGCAGTTACAAAAGGATCACTATCTAACAATTTTTTTAATAATACATCAGCCATAATTTCATGATAGTCTGGATGTGCTTCTAATGTCGTTATAACAGCAAAATCAATTTTCTCTAAGTTCGTCATGTCATCCCTCCTATTTTCAGTTTACCAAATTGAAATTCCCTGGTCAATAGAAATTAAAAAAATCACAAAAAACTTGTAAATCAGTCGACTACAAGTTCTCCGTCTAAGCTCCAAGTTTTCGTATCTGTTATCTTTACATTTACGATTTTTCCAATAAAATCACAAGCTCCTTTTACATTGACTAATTTCATGGTATCAGTATATCCCATCATCATATGAGAATCCTTTTCACTAACACCTTCTATTAATACTGGAACTGTTTTTCCCAAATACTTGTCATTTGCTTTTTTCGCATATTCATTTATTTTTTGATTCAATCGATACAAACGTTTTTCTTTTTCTTCTAAAGAAGTCGTATCTTCCATACTAGCAGCAGGGGTTCCTACTCTAGGAGAAAAGATAAAGGTAAATGCAGAATCATACTGACATTTATCAACAACATCTAATGTATCTTTAAAATCATTCTCCGTTTCTCCTGGAAATCCGACAATAATATCCGTTGTAATAGAAGAATTTGGTAAAGCTTTTCTTAGTTTATGATAAAGTTCCATATAAGATTCTTTGGTATAACGTCTTCCCATTAATTTTAGTATTCTATTAGAACCTGACTGAAGTGGTAAATGAATATAAGGCATAATATTAGGATATTTACTGATTACTTCAATCATTTCGTCGGTAAAATCCCAAGGATGGCTTGTAACAAAGCGAATTCTTTGGATTTCTGTTTTGGCAACATCCTCAAGTAAATTTGCCATATTGTAATTTATATTTAAATCTTTTC
>CAYYCR010000061.1:0-9687 GCA_964470385.1 uncultured Muribaculaceae bacterium
GACGATCAATCATACGTGCTGCTAGTGTTGCATTTTCTGTAGGTCTTCCCTCTCTTTTAATAAAGCCACCTGGTATTTTTCCAACTGAATATAGTTTTTCTTGATATAATACCATAAGTGGGAAAAAATCGGATAAAATATTCGCATTTTTGGATACTACAACAGTAGATAAAACGACAGTATCTCCATATCTTACGAGTACTGCTCCATTTGCTTGTTTGGCAAGTTCTCCAATTTCTACAACTATTTTTCTACCTCTAAAATCTAATTCAAATGTTTTTTTCATGTTTACCTCCAATTAAACAAAAGACACCCAAAAAAGAGTGCCTACTTCTATTTATTTTCTTAATCCTAAACTCTTGACAATTTCACGATATCTAGTAACATCTGTTTTAATCAAATAGTTTAATAAACTTCTTCTTTGTCCTACTTTCTTTAGTAGTCCTCTTCTAGAATGGAAATCATGTGGATGTTCTTTTAAATGTTCAGTTAATGTTTTAATCTCTTCTGTAAGAATTGCAATTTGAACTTCAGAAGATCCTGTATCTTTTTCATTCTTTGCATATTTCTTAATGATTTCTGCTTTTGTTTCTTTTGTTAAAGCCATGTTCATTCTCCTTCCTTTTTTGATATTCGCTTGAACCTAGAACTAAGTCGGAAATTCTTATATCCACGTCCAAGTACTACTAATACTATACACGATAAGTGGAAAATATGCAAGAAAATATTGTCTTTTTCTTCACTTTATTTTATCCTAAAAATATAACTCATAATGCCACTAAGACTAATATCCACCTTTTACAACATTTTCCATGGTTTTAGATACTCTTTATCTTTTTCATACGTATGATAAAGGGCCAAAGGTTGTTCCGATTGGTTTAAAAATAATATCACTGGTTCTTCATATATTTGTTTTAATAGTTGTCCATTTTTGATTTTTTGTTCTACTATTTCATCTACGATAACCGTTTTATAATTTTTTAGTACTTCTTTTACATTCAAGATTTTAAAATTTCCATTTTCTATTTCTTCTAATGTATAGGTATCTTCCAAAGTAAAATTTCCTTGTTTGATTCTTTCTAGTTTAGACATGGTCCCAATCGTTCCTAATTTTCTAGCAATATCTCTTACAAGACTTCTAATATAGGTTCCTTTGCTTACTTTAGCAACAATCGTTGCCGTAGTATCACTTAATTTTAATAATTCCAATTTAAAAATGGTAACTTTCCTAGTTGGTAATTTTACTTCTTCTTTATTTCTTGCATATTCATATAATTTTTTTCCATTTACATGAATGGCCGAATAGAGAGGTACTTCTTGCTCATAAGTTCCAATCATAGATTCTAATACTTTTTCTACCTTTTCTTTCATAATAGAAGTTTTTTCTTCTTTTAAAATAGTACCCGTAATATCTAAAGTATCTGTTTCTATTCCAAATGTGATTTCAGCCAAATATTCTTTCAAAGATGCTGTTAATAATTCTACTAATTTGGTGGATTTCCCAATACATAATACTAAAACTCCTGTTGCCATTGGATCTAGTGTTCCTGTATGACCAATTTTTTTGGTATGCAGTATTTTCCCTACCTTATTAACAACATCTCTACTAGTCATTCCTTTTTCTTTATAGACAACTAAAATTCCATTCATTATTATCCCTCATTTTTTACTGATTCATAAATATAATCAATTGTTGACTCTAATTCTTTCTGCAATATATATACTTTATTTTTTTCATTATGACTTAAGTCTTCTTCTAATATATGTGAAGAAGCGGTTTCTTTTGGAATAAAAGTACTAATTGACTCCTCGATATCATTTAATCCGTCTATGTAACTAATAACTGGTTTTAAGGATACAGAAAATCCTGTTTCTTGATTTTTTCCTTTGCAACAATCTATTGCTTCATAAGTACATAGATTGGTAGTATCAAAGTAATAGTTCTTTTCTTCTGTTTCCACAATCGTAATAATATGGTTTCCAAGTATTTGTTCTATCATAGGAATTTCTTGATTTTTTAAGGACCGGGTACAAATCGTTTGATAAGCATGATAGCCAAGTTTATTCATCAATTTACAGAAAAAATCTTCATTATTTTTACACATTCCAGATCCCATTACAATCTGGATTCCCAAATTTCCATTAATCTTAATGTCCTCGCTTGTATTATATGTATAGTTATCATCTTTTGAAAAATAACCATTCCATAAAAGTTTTGTATATAGTTCAAAGCAATCTTCGGGCGAAACAACTCCGTTTTCTTGAAAGAACTGAGCTGTTTTTTCAATCATTTCATCATAATAAGTGATTGCTTCTGCATATGTTTCTTCGTCCTTTTCTATTGCATAGTAGTTACCAATTCTTCCTCCTGCGGCAAGTAATATTCCTGAAATTACAAGAGTGGTAATCATAGAGCCAAAAAAAGAACCTTTTTTATTTTCATATGGACTTTCTTTATACAGTTTGTAAGACATACAAAAACCCCCCTTTTTTTGTTTTTTTATTGTATTACATTTCAAAGAAAAAAACAAGTATTATCTTGCTTCTTCTAAAACAATTTTTAATTTCTCAATTTGTTTTTCATAACTCATACGTTCTGTTACAAATGAACCAACTACAACAATATCAGCATTTTTACACAATTTTACAGTTTCATCATCAATTCCGCCATCAACCTCAATTTCATAATGATAATCATGTATGTCACGAATTCTTTTTAATTCATTCAATTTATTTACTGTTTTAGTGATAAATCTTTGCCCACCTTTTCCTGGTTCTACACTCATCACTAATACCAAGTCAATCAATGGTAAGTATGGCATAATTCTATTAATTGGTGTATTTGGCCTTATAGAAATTCCTACTTTTATATTTTTACTCTTGATAAGATCAATTGCTTTTAAGACACCGTCCGTTTCTAAATGAATGGTAATATACTTAGGATGAAGTGTTGCGTACTCTTCAATGTAATGATAAGTATCTTCTACCATTAAATGAACATCAAATGGAATAGAAAGTGGCAATACTTTTTTAAGTGAATCTAACTCTTCTGTTTGATTAGATACAAATTTTCCGTCCATGACGTCTACGTGCAAGTAATCTATTTTTTCGTTTGATAATCTTAAAATATTTTCTTTTCTGTTTTCTGTTATCCCCAAAAAAGAGGCTGATATAAGCATAATTTCACCTACCTATAAATTTTAGATAATTTTGATATCTGCTAGGTAATATGGTGTGATTGTCTACTAGTTCTTTTACTTTACAAGAATCCTCTTTATCGTGCATACAATCTTTGTATTTGCACATTTCTTTGTACTTTTCAAATTCTAGTACTTGGTCTCTAATATCACTACTCGTCATACCCTCGAAATCAACAGAGGAAAATCCTGGGGTATCGGCTACCCACCCCTCAAACAAAGAATATAATTCAACATGCCTTGTTGTATGTTTTCCTCTTCCCAAAGCAACGGATATTTCATCTGTTTTCAATTTCAAATTGTGATCTAATTGATTGAGTAATGTGGATTTCCCAGCACCACTTTGACCTGTAAAAACAGTTACTTTATTTTTTAATGTTGCTTTGATATGTTCAATTTCAGTATTAAAGCACACTTCATATCCAGTCTTTTTATAATAGTGTGCTAAAAAATCGATATCCCTTTTTTCTTCTTTAGAAAGTAAATCTATTTTCGTAAAACAAATAATTGGTTTAATATTATGAAATGAAATAATATATAATAATTTATCTAATAAATTACTAGAAAAATCTGGGTTTTTCGTACTTGTTACAATGATAACCTGATCAATATTACTAACAGGTGGTCTTACTAGTTCGTTTTTTCTTTTTTGAATTTCTAGTATATACTTTTGCTTTTCATCAAATTTAACAAAGTCTCCTACAAGTGGTCTTATTTTTTCATTCCGAAATTTTCCTCTAGATTTACAAATATATTCCTTTTTATCTTCTCCATAAACGGTATAATCATTACTAATTAATTTTATAATTCTACCATTCATCATTCTTTATTCTCTTGTCCATTTGGTTCTTCTTCAGGCTCTGGATTTGGTTCAGGATCTTTTTTTGGAGGTTCTACTTCGACTGGTTTTTTCGATATCTCTATTGTAAGGGAAGCATTAGGAATAATCTTACTTTTTGCTTCTCTACTTTGAGATAATATGGTTCCAGGTTCTTTCGTTGCGTCTTCTTTTTCTTTTAATGTCAAATAAACGTTATTCTTTTTACAAAATTCGTCAATGCTATCTTTATTCCAACTTCCGTCTGTAAAGTCTGGATATCCTTCCACTAATTTATTATATGTCAAGGTAATGCTATCACCATTTTTTAAAAATGTTCCTGCTGCTATACTCTGTTCTGTAATAATTCCGTCTTTGGCTGTTTCTGTTTCTTCGGTAATTTCTGTCGTCTCTGATAAAACAATGATTCCTTTTCCTTTTAACTGTGTTTCAATTTCTTCAAATTTTTCACCTTTATAGTCTTCTAATTCAAATCCTTCTCTTCCTTTAGAAACAATTAATGTGATAACAGTTCCTTCTTTTACGGTTCTTCCAATTTCAGGACTCGTTTTAATAATTTTTTCGGCATCTATTTTATCATCGTATTTTTCTTCTGTTTCTGTTGCTACTTCTAATCCAGCTTTCTTTAGTGTTTCATCTGCTTGGGCAATTGTCATTTCTTTGACATCTGGTATTTTTACTTCTTTTATTTTATTTTTTTTAGGAAGTAAGAGTGATACTGCAGTAATAACAATAGCTACTAGAAAACAAATCATTCCAGCTATCATCAATATTTTATTTCTTTTTTTCCTATTTTTTGTTTTTGTTTCATCATCTTCTATGGAATCAATTTTTTCTGTATCGTCATTTTCCTTTTTATTTCCTTTGATTGGTGGCATTACTTTGGTTTCTTCTAAGTCTTGTTCTGGAAATTTATATACATATCGTTCTTCAAATTGATGTTCTGGATCCATACAACTTTCTATATCTTCTCGCATTTCTTTCACTGTTTCATAACGATTTTTTGGATTTTTGGCACATGCTTTTAAAATGATGTTTTCAATTGATTGTGGAATATTGGGATTAATTTTACACACACTTGGAATTGGTTCTTTCATTTGTTTGATAGCAATTTCTACTGCATTGTCTCCTCGAAATGGTAATTTTCCTGTTAGTAGCTCAAACATTAAAATACCAAGGGAATAGATATCACTTTTCATCGTAGATCCTTTTCCATTCGCCTGTTCTGGTGGAAGATAATGAACAGAGCCCATAACAGAATTGGTTTGTGTAAGTTCATTGCTATTTAAAGCCATAGCAATTCCAAAGTCCATGATTTTTACTCTTCCATCTTCTAAAATCATTACGTTTTGTGGTTTTATATCACGATGAATAATATAACTATCATGAGCACACGTAATGGCACTTGTAAGTTGTAACATAATGTCAATTACTTCAGATAAGGTAAGTGCTCCACGTTTTTTTATTAAACTTTTTAGTGTTTTTCCATCTACGTATTCCATGACGATAAAATATTTTCCGTCATCTTCTCCAACATCATACATTTCAACGATATTAGGGTGACTTAAGGAACTGGCTGCAATGGCTTCTCTTTGAAAACGTCTTACAAATTTTTCATCATCTGCGAGGTCACCTCTTAGTATTTTTACAGCAACATTGCGGTCTAAAATCGTATCATATGCAAGATAAACATTTGCCATTCCACCTTCTCCAATTGTTCGAACAATTTGATACCGATCGTTGATTTTTTGCCCTTTCATAATCATTCTATACACCATCCTTTAATAAGCAGGCAACAGAAATATTATCATTTCCACCTCTATTATTACTCTTCATAATTAGTTTTTTGATTTTATCCTCGAGTGCAGTTTCTTCATTTAATACTGTTATGATTTGCTCATCATTTAACATATTGGTTAATCCATCACTACAAAGAAAAATTCCGTCAATATCTGTTTCTACATCAAAAATATCCATTTCCACTGTTGTATTAGCTCCAAGTGCTCTCATAAGTACATTTTTTCTTGGATGATCTTTGGCTTCTTCTGGCGTCAGTTCTCCAGATTTTACTAACAAGTTTACTAATGTATGATCATTGGTAATTTTATGTAATTTTTTTGATTTAATAACATAACCAGAGCTATCTCCAATATTTCCAAATAATAAGAAATCACTTGTAAGGACTGCAAGTACTAAAGTCGTTCCCATTCCAGCACTTTCAGGGTGTTCTGCCGTATATTTATAAATTCCAACATTGGCTTCGCTTACAATGTCTTTGATCCATGCTATCGCATCTTCTTTGTTTCCAATACTACTGATTTCTGAAAATCGTTTTCCAATATGAGATATGGCAATACTAGAGGCAATCTCTCCATCTTTATGTCCTCCCATTCCATCAGCTACTGCTAGTAATAATTCATTGTTTTTATTTTTTACAATAATCACACTATCTTCATTATGATCTCTTACTTTTCCTGGATCGGTTAAATAATAATATTCCATGTTTATTCCTCCTCATAGTTCGCTCTTAATTGTCCACAAGCAGCACTTACGTTTGCTCCAAATTCTTTTCTAATTGTTACGTTTGTATGATTTTTCTTTAAGGTGTCATAAAATTTTAAAATCGTTTGTTTGTCACTTTTTTTATATTCTATGTGGCTTGTCTCATTGTAAGGAATTAGATTTACATAACAATTAATCCCTCTTAATAGATGTGCAAGTTCCTTAGCACATTCCTCACTATCATTCACTCCTTTTAATAAAATATATTCAAAAGTTACTCTTCGATGAGTTTTATCGATATATTTTTTAATAGCGTCAATGATTTCTTCTATTTTATAGACTTGATTAATTTTCATAATAGAATTTCTGATTTTATTGTTTGGAGCGTGTAATGAAATGGCAAGGTTTACCTGTTTTCCACTATTCATAAATTCTAAAATTTTAGGAACAATTCCACAAGTGGATACGGTAATGTGTCTAGCTCCTAAGTCAATTCCTTTGGGTTCATTAATAATAGAAATGAAATCCATTACATTATCATAGTTATCAAATGGTTCTCCTATTCCCATTAGTACCAAATGGGTAATTTTTATTCCAAGTTCTTTTTCCACTTGTAAGATTTGAAGTACCATTTCATGTGGTTTTAAGTTCCTGACTTTTTTTAGTCTTCCACTTTCACAAAAAGCACATCCCATGTTACAACCAACTTGACTAGATACACATAAGCTATTGCCATAATCATGTTTCATAAGTACTGCTTCTATGGTATTACCATCTGCCAATTCAAATAAAAATTTAGAAACATCTATGTCATTTTGCTGTTGTAATAGTTTTAATGGTTCTAATGTAAAGGTTTCCTTTAAATTTAAAATGGTTGTTTTACTAACGTTTTTCATTTCATCAAAAGAAGAGATTCGATGTTTATAAAGCCATTCAAATATTTGTGTTGCTTTAAATTTCTTTTCTCCTTTTTGAACGAAATATTCTTCTAATTGTGACAATGTAAAGTCATATATATTTTCCATACAAACACCTACTACTTATTATAGCAAAAAATGAAAAAAAATCATAGACAAAACTATGATTTCATTTTTAGAATTTTTTAGGTTAGAAAAAAAATATTAGTTAAACTGATTATGGTAAGCCTTAGAAACATCTTCTTTACTCTGTAACCATGGTCCAATCTTATATATTTTCTTTTCATTTTGATTTTCTTCTATTACCAAATTCCACGTATATCCACCAGAAGCATATTTTACAAATGGTATCGCACTTCCTGCTACTCCAACTCCATAATCAAATACTTCATAATTTTGTAAGAAAATAATATCTGCCAATTTTTCTTCTGCTTCAATTTTTTTTAAATCTGTTATTTCATTTACTATAACATCATGTTCTTGGTCTGTATTAGTAGATGCCAAATAGCCAATTCCATTACGTGTTAAAACAGCAACTACTGGTATTGATGTATCGCTTGAATAAGTGGCATAAATAACTTTTATAGGCACCCCATCTAAGCCAGTAATGAAATGTAACTTTTTCGTTTTTGAGTCTTTAAAATACAAACTATCATTGTAAATAAAATATATCGCATTACTATTATTTCCAATATCAAAACCTATATAAAAATTCCCTTGAATTTCTTCTTTACATTTATCTTCATAATATTTATCTAAATGTCCATAAAAAAAGTTAGTATATTTGTGTGCTAACTCATCTATCAATAAATTATAATTTTTCAATTGATTCTTGTCTTACTTCAGTTGGATATACCCCAAATTCATCAAAAAACATTTTCTCTGCAATTTCTCCCCAATCATCATCAGGTCCTTGTATCAAAGTATATCTCCCCTCTTTTTCATCATTTGTGCATACAGCAATAATTTGATAACTATTTTTATTTGTTTGAAACATAAATACTCCTCCTTATTGTTTAACTAACATATCTTCTTTATTTTGCTCACTCTCAAGTTGTTCTCATCTATCCCTTATAGATAATTGTTCTCTCATTGTTTTTACACTATTTATATATTTACTTGCTTATTTTGCATTTTTTCACTCCTTATTTTTAATATCCTTTTTTTTACCTATGAACTTATGATAATACAACTTATTTACTTTCATCTAATAGCCAATCTAATACATTCATTTTTCGAATCCCATTATAGTCTACTTCTGGATCAATATCCATTGTTAATATCCATTTCGGATAATGGTCATTAATACTTTCTAGTGCTGATAATTCCCTATTTAAAGTATTTTCATCTCTTGTTGAAAGAGCTACCTGATAATATCGTAATCCTTCTTTATTTTGAGCTACAAAATCGATTTCTTTTTCTCCCACTTTTCTAATATATACTTTATAACCTCTTCTTAAAAGTTCTAAATAAACAATATTTTCTAGTATGTGTCCAGCATCCACATTTTTTCTTCCTAATAAAGCATATCTTAGTGTAACATCTGTAGCATAATATTTTTCTCCTGATTGTAAATATTGTTTTCCTTTTACATCAAATCTAGAAGCTTTGTAAAAGATAAAACTTTCTACTAACGATTGTACATAATTTTCAACAGTATGTGGAGAAATACTTCTTCCATCCGAAGTTAAAGTATCGGCTATTTTTTTCTTGAAATTACATCTTTTAATATAATGGTATTATAAATATTTTCAATATAGTCGTCTAAAATGACTATACCTTTTTTAGCAGTTGAGTGCAAATTTAATAAAAATTATATTTTTTTTGAATTACACATATTTTATTCTAATCATATTTTTTTATATTTAAAATTCTATTCTACTTCTAAAATGAAAGTATTTACGATACTTATTCTAGTAAATTTAACATAATATTCAAAAAGCTATTACAAAAATACTTTTTCCACATCTACTAAATTACAAACATTATTTTTTAAATTCCTACATATTCCTTTATTTGTTGTTCTGATAACTTTGTTGCATTCACAATAACATCTAATGGAACTCCTGCAGAAATCAAATTTTTAGCGGTTTCTAATTTTCCATATTTTTCTCCTATTTTTTTCCCCTCATCTCTACCTTCATTTTTCCCATCAGTCCATCCTTCAATTCTACCTTTATTCCATCCTTCAATTCTCGCATGTTCTCTAATTCCTGACGTTTCAAATTCAAAT
>CAYYCR010000062.1:0-9667 GCA_964470385.1 uncultured Muribaculaceae bacterium
ATCACGATATACATTTTCCACTAACATATCAATATCAAGTGACATATTTTCTAGCGATGCACCTGCATCTTTTGAACCTTCATTAGTAATCTGTAAAAATAATTGATGCATATTTTTTACAATGTAAAAATTGTATTTGCTATTCATATAATCTAATGATTGATTAATAGTTCCATTTGCATATGCCAGATCTATCATCATTTTTACATCACTTTTCAAAGGATCTTCTAATACACCAGATTCATAAACTCCTTCAAGGGCCTTTACAAATGATTGTGTGGTTGAAAATTCCATAATTGTATTGGTTGTATAAACTTGTACTTGCTCAAATATGTATTCACTATATAATCGTTTACATCTTAAATAAGTTAAATATGGAATCACTGCAACTGCACATACTACATAAATAATAGATATAAGCAAATTATAAAAGTAAAGATAAGAAATAACAGCTGCACCTACCGAAAATATTCCAATTTGAAGTGCATATTGTCTTGGAGTATATTCTTGTCCTAAATCTTTTACTTTATCTCTTACCATTTTAAAAGAGTAAGGAGCATATTGATTATATAAACTTGCTATATTTTTCATAATATATCGATAAACGTTTTCTCCTGTATTTTTACGATAAATCATAATAAACGCAAGTATAATAGTCACAATTGCAAAAATCGTAAATGTCATATTGATTCCTCCTTTTATTCAAATATTATTTCTGATGTTTGTGCAGCCCCTTTTTCCATAATAGGAATCGTCAGGTTAGAAATTTGACCTTGATCAGTAGCACTTACAGGTTCCGCTTCATTTTCTTCTACTTTTATGATATCTTTTGATAAAGTGACACCTTGAGCATCTAAATAATCAATCAAATAATCACTAGGTTGTTTTCGATATACTTTTCCTGTTGTTGTTTTTCTATAAATCGTATTATAAACGGCATTATTATCTTTATCCACATAAAATTCTGTTACTTCTCCAATTTCACGAACAAATTTTTTAGTTACTTTATCTTGGTAGCCTCTGATATAAACACCTAATTGAATGTAACGGTAAATCGATTTTAAAAATTGTTCAATATCTTGATTTGTTTCTAGTAAACTATACATACGGTTGGGAATTGAAGAAGCTTTATCGGCATGAATAGTAGACAAGATATAATGTCCAGATGATATTGAGTTACGAACAGCAAGGACGGCTTCTGCACTACGAACTTCTGATAACAAAATCCATTTTGGATTTTGTCTCATACAAGTTACCAGCACATCTGTATAAGAAGCAATGTTATTGGTTTTCATTGCCACAATATCCCGGTGTGGGAAAATACGGTCTAAATGAAGTTCTAATGTATCTTCAATTGTGATTATTTTTTCACTTTCGATTGTTTTTGAAGCTAAGTATTTTACGAATTCTGTTTTTCCTGAACCTGTTTCTCCAGAAACAATTATATTACAATGACCCTGAACACATTTTTCTAAGAAGTCATGAATATCTAAAGTAATATATTTTTCTGCTAAGATTTTTTCTTTTTCCAATCGTATTTTGGCTGGTGTTTTACGAACTACCACTGCAATCCCATTTCGTGCGATTGATTCATGGACAAAATTGAGACGTAATTCAGCACTTTCTGCATCAAGGAACGGATGAGCCATATTAAATGTTTTTCCCATTGCATTTGAGCATTGAAAGGCTAATTTTTCCATAAATGCATTGTTGATAGCTGGATTTTCATCTCGGTAAATACCTCGTGAAATTGTTTTTATCCAAATTTGTCCTCCATTACTATAGGAAACGTCTGTGATATCCTCAACCTCTAAATATGGTTTTAGAGGTCCAAAATCTAATTGTTCAAAAATGTTATCTGTCATATTTATTCACCCACTGTTTTATTCATTTTAATCTGTTCCTTCACTTTCTTCTGGGTTATTCGCATCTGGATCATCAATTACTACAGTATGAGAATTGATATAATCTTTTAAGTATTGCGTACTTACTTGTGTTTCACCATCATTTTCGACAGCTGCTCCATGTGGAACTGGGAATAGCACAACACCGTTAGATGTCATATAGCTCGCTTTTCTAAGTAAGATATGAATTTCTTCTTTTACTCCAAATATCAAGTATGCTGGTGTTCTATTATCAGTTGTATTTTCGAATACATTTCTTCCTTGACTATCTTTTACAGCTAATACTTCAACGTTTTCAAGTAATTTACCAACCATTATTTTTCGGTTATCATCTACTGCTTTCATATATATATCAATTTTATTTCCTGGAAAGATAGAATTTCCATAAGTAGATGCCATATTTACAGGAAAGTTATAAACAACCTCCCCTTTTTTGATTTCAACGAACGCTGAGTCCGGTAAATCTGATTTATCAATTAATACACCTTTATAAAACATACTTCCTTCTGGAATTACTGAATTTACATTTGTATATTTTCCAATGATTTGTCCAGTACTTCTAACCACATTACTTTTTACAACAATGGATGGTATTTTTACTGTTTCAATATCATCTTTAGTAATTTGAGTTCTTGGTTGAATTTCTCTTTTAGCAATAGGAATTCTTACTTCTTTTGTTGCCTCTTTTATTTGTTTTGTATATCCCCAATAAAGTATACCAATGATGAGTGCAACACCCAAAATGGTTACTGTGTTTTTGTTTTTAAAAAAACGTTTTACAGAAATAATTACATTATTCATTTTTTTCTCTCCTATCCTTTTAATTTGATGTTTCAAAATATGGCGTTTCTAAAATCGCATCTAATCGATTGATAATATCAAAGTTCATTGCTTGTGTCACATTGGCAGCTTCTAAGCTAGATACTTGTAAACTTACTTTTGGTGGTTCTTCATTTACATCATAAATTTTAATTTCATAAGTACGTGCTAGTGAAGCATTTTCTGCATATCTTCTTACAAAGTTTTCAACAAACTTTTCCCGATCAATTCTAATTAGCAATTCTTTTCGGTAAGCAGCCAAGTCGAATGCATCATACATAGCTGCCTCCGTTGTTTCTTTTAATAAATGATAGTTATGTTCATCTGTGTTCGTCATTGATTGAAAGAAGTAAACAAAAGCAATTGATACAATACCTATTCCAATGATAAACGCAGCCCAAAGTGATTCTCTCATTAATACCTCCTTGAAATTCCATCTAGTCTATCGCAATCTGTCCAATTACCTATACCACAACAAATTGCTTCGTCTCTATTTCCAGCTTTACTACATGTTTGAAATTGTCTTGAAAAATCATATCCAGTGCTTAATGTACCTCTTATAAAGTTACTTTTACATTCTCTCCCTGACGTTGTACATTCCATATTAAAATCGTTATATGTTGTTGTACTGTTATATTGTCTAATTTGTTGAATCAAAGCAGGTGTTAATGTAATTTGATACATCGGATTTTTTTCCGAATAAACCTCAGTACCCTCTACTCCTCTATTTTGTATGATATAATTTTCAACATCTCCACTACCAGACCAATTGCTTCCTGGAGTCCTTCCGTTTCCTTCGATCCCCGGGAATGGTTCTCCTAAAGAAATCGGTCGGTAAATTAAATTTAGACCTTTTAATGTATACGGCTCACAGTTTTCTCCAACACATTCTAAACAATTGTCACCAACGCAATCAGGATCTTCATTTTCTATGATCTCATTTTCTACTTGATAATTGCAATCATATGTATAACTATCAATTTCAAACTCTGAATGATCAAAATTATGTTCAAATTTTAAATCAGTTGCTGAAGAAGAAGTAAATTGTGGAAATGTTAAATCCAAGTTACCGCTTTGGTCTCCTCCTTTTTTTCCATAGACTCCTGATGGTGTCATAAAATGAATATGCAAAGCACTATATCCAAGAGGAATTTGAATTTGACTAGAACTTTGAGGCTGTCCACTTCCATTAACTGCTGTTCCTTGTGGTTTTAAAATGATATTAAATACGTTTTCTTTTAATTTATAATCAATATCTTTCGTATAAGTAGCTTCTACCTTTTCTAATGAAGAGTATTCAAAACTATCTGTTGGTTGACAAGCCTCTAAATTTGGAGGTGTTCCTTTAACACAATGATATTTATTGTTTTTTGTAGCACCAGTTGTTGTAAAATTATCTACTCTATCCACTTTTGTTTCTTTTTCTAATAAATCATTGTAATTATATGAAGAATATGTTGGTTCTTTATAATCAATTGTGATATCAGGATCAAATTCTGCAAATTCTGTCATTTGATCTTGTGAATCATATTTTGAAAACCTTTTTTCTGTAACACCTGAAGTGAACACTTCATTTGCAATTTCTGAATGTCTATATGTTGTTCCCCAATCAGTACATCTATGAATATCATCTTCAATTGTTTCTAATTTTTTAATTTGATTGTTATAATTAGCTTCTTCAGTTTCTGGAGAAACGCTTGGTTTTCCATCTCGTTCACACCAGTCTTCATTAATTGAAGCACTTGTCTGATAGCCATTATAAGATGTTTCAGGGCCATCATAAAAGTCACATGCCTCTTCTATGATATTTCCTTCATGATCTGTTTTTGCTGGGCAACCATCTGGAATCACTTCTGCCTCTTCAATAGACCATTTTCTATCCAATTCAATCATCCATTTATCCCAAGCTTTCATAACTTCCTCATTTTGTTTGGTCCAATCTTCATCCCACCTCTCTTGATTAATCTGATCATCATCAGAATGATTAGTAGAGCCAGCTGTTACACAATGCCTTGTACTATTAATATGAATTGGGCTCCAATCTGGTTCATGTTGTCCCATTTCACCAACTGTAAAATGATTACCTGCTTTTATAATCATTTCTCCAGCTGGAAACTCGTAAGTTACATCTTCTCTGCAATAAACTGCACAATAAGGATTATTATATTTTACGTAGTATTCTTTAAATACCTGAGCCGTTTTCCCACTTGTCAAATCTTCACTCTGAAAAATACAGTCCCAATTATCTGTGTCGTGAGCTTCTACTGTAGTTTTTGTACCAGCTTCACATTCTTTTGTACTCATGATCTTTAATCCGTCTATCAATTCCTTAGCATAGTCTGTCCAAGTACATTCGTCCTCATCTTCCTCTTTACATCCTTTTTCCACCCAAAAAGAATCGTCTTTATCAGGATATTCTTCCATTAAAGTGTCACAACATTCCTCTGAAAATGTTCCTTCAGCATCAATATCACATTCTACATCTAAGCAATTTTTTCTAAATTCTTTTTCATTAAACCAAGCTTCTACGTTGGTTTTTACATAATTTGATAATGCTTCGCCACTAAGTCCTTGCTTTAACGCTTCCATTTTATATTCTAATTTCATTTGGTCTTCAAATACATAGCAACAATAAAAATCATCATCACCCTCAGAACCTGATTTAGGAAATGAATTTGGATCATCTTCGTCACATTCACCATCTGGTTTTTCTCCACATTCTTCTTCATACGTTGTTTGACCTACTTCAGTTCCATCAATACCATAATATTTTCCATCTACTATTTCACATACATAAAAATCGTCTGGATCATCTGGATCATCTGGATCATCTGGATCATCTGGATCTTCCCAAGGGTCTTCTGGAAGAGCGTCACTACATAATGGATAGAGTTCTAAATACTTTGATCTAGCCGAAGTACGATCTATTTCACACTTCGATTGTTGCCCTTTTATAAGTAATGACATCCAATCTGACGTATTCATACTTGTAACACACGAATTATAATTTGAGTTGATTGTATCAATTTCATCCCAATCACAACCACAAGCTGGATATTTTTCATATAATTCTTTGTATTTTTGTTGTTGTAATTCTAATAACCCCTGAGAAGTTTGAATCTGAAGAAAATAATTTTGCATACAACTTACAAACTCTGAAACAGTTTTGCTAGCTTCCATACAATATGAACTATCCACATCAATATCGATTGCATCTCTAATTTGCGAATTAATTTCATCACAACATTGTTGTTCTTGAGCTGTTAATGTATCTCCAGCATTTTTTCCCACTGGATAACCTGTACCTGTTTCGTAATCACAATTGGGGTTTGTTGGCTTAGGATTTGTTATTATTATAGGATTACTAATATCAATAATATGAACACCATGTCCTAAACCTAAAAAATCAGAAGCAGTACAAGGATTTCCTTTACTACACTGTGCAGTTGTTTCTATTCCAATATCATCAAACCCAGTATAAAACCATTCTCCTTCTCTTAAATATTTAGCAAGTTGTTGATCCGTTGTATATCCAAGATTTTTCATTGTCGCTGCCAATTCTGTTGGCGTCATAACATACTTTTCACCATTTTCGCCATAATAAACTCGCACTGGTTCTACTAAAATACGGTACCCTTGTTTATCAATTCCTCCACCACTAGGATCTGCTGCCTCTGTATATTTACTCCAGCAATCAGATGAACTTGCCAAAGAACATTTCCCTCCAGTAGCTATTTGTGATATTTGATCTATTTTGCTACCCGCAATAACCTTTCCATTAGCATCTGTGCTACCCGTTAATAATTGTTGATTCCAGTAATCTCTTCCATTCTCCATAGAAAATTTTTCATCCCAAACAACATAATTACCATAGGAACTAAAATTTCCTGAATTCAAAGACGTACCTGTGTTATTATCAGTTTTTCTTGTATCGGCTGATTGTGCTCCAGAAAGATTATATTTTTCTGGATATATATCAACTGGATCACCAATATTTTGATACCCATTTCCATCATAGTGAACAATAGAAACTCGAACACCATCGGTTCTGCTACCGTCTCCATTACTCAAACAAAGAGGTCCGTATTTAAATGCTGTTCCACATCCACCTGAAGACGTTGCTTTTCCAGTTGTATCTTGACCATTATAAACATTTAAGTCTACTGCACTAACAGACTTAGGTGCAAATGACATAAGTCCAATTATAAATAATAATAAATATTTTCTTTTATATTTTTTCATGTACTTCACCTCATTATAAGTCTGTTTTTTTATCTAAATAATATCTTAAGCCACTACAAATAATAATAATTGTTAACAATATGTATATATAATATTTTGCCCAAAACTCCACAATTTTTTCATAATTTGTTTTTTTTACTTCTTCCACGTTTTTTTCTTCTTGTTCAATTAATTTTTTCGTTTTATATTTAGTAATTTCTTCATACAATTTTTTATAACTAATCCTAGTTTTCAACCATTTTTGACATAATTTAAATTCTTGAACATCTTGACAAATTCTACTATTATAATAAGTGTTGTAATAAGGAAGTGTGACATAGTTAGTAAAAACTACATCTTGTATACAGCTTCCAGATTTTTCATAAAAATCAAATTGTATAGTCTTACCTGGTTTATAATCACTAATTGTAAAATCTTGATTATCAGAATAATAACGTTTTCCTGATGAGTGATCAATCATATAGAGTTCACTCGTTAAATTAGAAACCGTGATTCCGAACACAATCGTTCCATAAGAAGATTCTTTATAACGATAACTAAAATTCACATTACCAGCTAATTTTTGCAATCTTACTTTTTCTATATTACTACAATCTGCTTTTACTTTTAAAGGAAAGGTAAATAATACAATTAAAAATAATATTTTAAGATAATACTTTTTCACGATTATCTACCTCCAATCTTATTATAACATCAAAATTATCATAAAAACAAACAAAAGTAAACATTTTTATAAAAACTTGACATTATTTTATTTGGTAATCATATTCTTTGTTTCGAACATGAAAATGTAACCATATTTTATCTGCATTCATAGTATCCTCTGCAACTTCAATATAATAAATATCTTGAGGATTAAACTTAGAAGGCCTTACACGATTCATAGTAACACTTTGTGTTATTATTTTTCCATCTTTTTCATATTTTAATGTAGAAAAATAGTAAATTAAATGATATAGAGTATATATACGATCTAAAACAACGTCATCATCTATTTCTAATGTTCCATTAATTTTTAAAATAGCCTTTTCATCATTGCTATTATAGTTAGGATTAATAAACTCTGCTGATGTGTAACATTCTTTTACACTCGCACAAAATTGATAATTTTCTCTAAAACTTGCTTCTATTTGAGCAGACTTGATACTCATTTTTGTTTCTTCAAAAACACTATTTTTAAAATTAAGTTCACTTCCTAAATCTAATGTTTTTTGCTTCACATTTGTATCAATTTTAATTGGTTCTATTTTTAAACGAATATATTTTGAATTAACTCCATTATTAATATAATCAATTCGATCTGTATAAATAAAGGTCATTTTTTCATCTTCAAATTCTTTTGGAATTTTAAATACAAGTAAATGTTTTTCAAAAGAGGATGAAATAAGCGAATCTAAATACGTATGACCCAAATCCATAATGTTTTCTTTATATTTTTCATTATGATAAAAGTTACGGTTTCCCACTTTTAAGGTCGCCATAGCAGTATCAAACTTCTTTGGTTTTCCTTTGCTTCTAACAGTGAGTTCTAATACCACTAATATTTCATCATCTAATAAAAAATTTCCTTTATAATCTTTATTAGTCATATAACTTTTGGTAATGCCTAAATGAAAACTTGTTGTCGAAAACATAGTGTTTTCTTCTACTTCTCTATCATAAATACCAATACTCATATAAATGGCAAAACAAATCGTTGATATCCCAACTAAGATTCCAACATCAATTAAAAATTTGTTTTCATAATAAATATATTTTGCAAATCTACGAATACGATTTACTTTTCTCTGAACTTCATTGGTATCTACTTCTAAATTTATTTCAAATTCTTCATTATCCGTTTCTTCAATTTCTAGTTCCACTAAATCTTTATTAAAATTAAATTTTTTAATATCAAATCCAGTAGCTCTTATTAAAGCCATAATCATAGAAATTAATTGAAAAATTTCTAACATAGCAATAAAATCTCGAAGTAACCGAATCGTTCTCGCTTCTAATATGATTGCTTCCATTTGAGCAAATACAGAATAAGAAATATTATAAAGTATTAAAATAGCAATTGCTAAAATGATATTAAATATATATAAAACAATAGGTTTCTTTTTAACAGCCATCAAACTAATAATAATGATTGACAGTACAATAATTAAAAAGGGCAAGAAAAACATCCAAATAGAAAAAATAGTATTTGTCAGATTATCAATTACCGAAGTTTGACTAGAAGCAATATACTCATTCAAAAAATTGAGAATTACCATAGTTCTATAAAATAAAAAGGCGAGAACTAAAGTTAATAGTACATGAATGAACTTAAAATGTTTCACTAAAAAAGCATATGGTTTTCTTAGTATCATCAAAATCACCCTTTCCTATTTTTCATATATATTATAACCTATTAAAAAAAAAAAAAAAAGAGATTTCAACTTTTTTTACTATTTATCACAAAAAGTTGCTATTATTTTTACTCCTTAATCCTGTATACATTTCATCATATTTAAAATTCACACTTTTTTTCTACTATAATTTTATCAAATCTAATATATATTGTGTATGCTTTTTGCTAACAGGTGATTATTGACCTGTGGATAACTAACTCGCCCTCGCCCCCTCAGTCCCTGAGGGGGCTTTTTAGCACTCCCGTGTCACCTAATCATTCAGTTATATAATAATGTAAAAAGTAACCAAACGGTTTCACAAATGTT
>CAYYCR010000063.1:0-3426 GCA_964470385.1 uncultured Muribaculaceae bacterium
TCTGTGATAAAGTTCTTCAATATTTTTTGGTTTTGTGATATTATTTAATAAATCAACTAGCACAACACGTTAAATAATCGAGTAGACCTATATGTCGCCATATAAGCCCCTCACAAATCCGTACGTGCCCCGTTAGAGCATACGGCTTTTTATAATATAGTAGTTATTTATTTAATAGCATATATATTTACCATTATTTTAGACAAAGGAAGTTTGTAGTGCTCTAACATCTGATTAAATCCTATCCAGTTGTAGCTTTTCTTTTGGCTCCTACGATTTAACCATTTAAATAGAAGTTTTCGTGTTTCCAATTGGAACCTTAGTAGGGATTCTTGATTATCTGTGATTCCATAATAATTGAAATGCCCTATCAGTTTCTTTTTCACTGTTGCCATTATTTCTTTTAAAGACTTGTTTCTGTTTTCCTTTATCCAAACTTTGAATTCTTGTATTTTCTGTTTGAACTTCTTCTTAGATGTTTTTCTTTTAACTCTAAATCTTCCAGTTTTATGGCTTGTACTACAGTAATGAGTAAATCCTAAAAAGTCAAACGAGTCAGGTTTCCTTTTTCCATTTTTCTTGCAGTTTTCACTTGCAAATCTACCAAACTCTATAAGTCTTGTTTTATCTTCTGCAAATTCTAAATCTATCTTTTTAAGCCGTTCTCTTAATAAATCATATATTCTTATTGCATCACTTTTATATTGAAAACATAATACTCCATCATCTGCATAGTTGATTATTTCAGCGTAGCCTTTTGTCGCTTTCTTTATCCTTTCAACGTATAAAATAATTCCATAATACATAACAATATTTGCTAGTACTGGACTTAAAATAGAACCTTATGGTGTACCATATTCACTTGTAGTATATTTGCCATTTTCCATAATACCTGCTTTTAGAAATCTCTTAATGAGTCTTAAAAGATTTGTATCTTTAATGTGTGTTTCTAATGCTTTCATTATTAAATCATGAGAGATATTATCGAGGTATCCCTTGATGTCTATCTCGAGGATATAATTAGTATATTTCCTTTCAATGCACCAGTTTAGATATTTTAGACAATCGTGACAACTTTTATTAGGTCTAAATCCAAACATATTATTTGTGAATTTTGGTTCTAAAATAATTGCTTCAACAAGTTTCTTAACTGCTAGTTGTACTATTTTATCTTCAAAGTTAGCTATTGCAATTCCTCTTAGTTTGCCATTTGATTTTGGTATATTCACTTTTCTTGCTGGACTTGGTCGATATGATTTTGTTTTAAGTTTATTTACTAAGTTGTTTAGATTTTCATCTAAATTCATGAAGTACATATCTTTTGTAACTTTATCTAGTCCAGTCGCTTTATTACCATTTAATTCATCAAAGCATTCCTTGAGTAGTTCATAATTGATTAAATGATAAATTGATGTAAAAACTTCTTGTGGTTTTTCTTTTACTATTTGATTTATTCTTATTACTTTAGTTGACATTATTTTATTCCCTCCTTGTATAGTATTAATGTTTCTTTTAACAAGAGCTATATTATAGAAATCCCTTCCCTACTTCATATTTATTGATATGATATCATCAGTACTATGAATTTCTCTGACTACCTATATTTCATTTGGTATTCTTGCTTTCGTGAGAGCTTGTTTACCATACTCTGTTTTAGCTTATCCTCTAATTTAGTAACTAATGCCTTTCACTAGAGAAGAGAAAATATAGGTTCTCACCAGTCATCAAATATTCATTGTATATCATGATTAGGTCTCTGACTCCGCGAAAATTTCTTGGCTTATCTCATACATCAAAGAAATATTGTATTCTGTGGTCTAAAACACATCTACTTTTCGATTTTACCGAACATTTCGAAGCTCTATACTAACCCTAATATCTGACTGTCTACGCTTAGTTCTAATGTTACCACTTTGAACCCAAGACTCGCTACTAGCATTTGAGAAAACTTACTAGGTTGGATTTCCACCAACTAAAATATTTGACCTGCACGGTCGCACTTAGACTTGTTCGAAAATTAACTTTTTATGAAAATTTAGTATATCAAATAGGTTAATAAATGCAGATTTACACTAGATTTTGATATTACATTTGTGCACTATTTTGTAATTTCCGAACAACTTTATTATAAATTCATTCAGATTATAGCAGTAAAACATTAGAAAAAAAATACAAAAATTTTTATGAAGTTATGTTCCCTTTAGACAAAAAAGAGACATTCATCTCTTTTAAAATAAACTTAATTGACTAGATTCATCCATCCCATCAAAAATTCCCATCATTCGCATTTTATCCATTAAAGTAGTAGATATTTTAGCTCGTTTTCCAACATCTTCAATATTCATAAATGGATGTTTCTCTCTTTCTTCTACAATCGCTTTAGCAACCGTATCCCCAAGTCCATCAATCGTTGAAAAAGGTGGAATTAATGTATTATCACCCTCTACTACAAAAGTAGTTGCTTCACTTCTATTTAAATCAATAGGAGCAAATTTCATACCACGTGCTGTTGCTTCCAATGCAATTTTTAAAGTTTCTAAAACATCATTTTCTTTTTTCGTTGCATCATATCCCTTATTCATAATTTCTAACATTTTTGCTTTAATGGCATCATAACCCTCTATCATAACATCAATATCATAATCCGTGATACGTGCTGATAGATAAGTTGCATAATAAATAACAGGCATATGTACCTTAAACCAGGCAATTCGAAAGGCACTAATAACATAAGCGGCTGCATGTGCTTTTGGAAACATATACTTAATCTTTCCACAAGAGCCAATAAACCAATCTGCAATTCCAGCCTTTTTCATCGTTTCAACATGTAAAGCCCAAGTCTCTGGATCCTTACTCGCTTTTCCCTTACGAACAAACTCCATAATTTTGAAAGCCTTGATAGGTTCTAATCCATTATACATAAGATAAACCATAATATCATCACGACATCCTATAACGTCTTTAAATGGAACTACCTTATTTCTAATTAATTCTTGAGCATTCCCTAACCACACATCTGTACCATGTGATAATCCAGAAATTTTAATTAACTCTGAAAATGTTTTTGGTTTGGTGTCGACTAACATTCCAATCGTAAATGGAGTTCCAAATTCTGGTATTCCAAGCGTACCCGTTGGACACATAATTTGATCTTGTGTTACTCCTAATGGTTCAGGAGATAGAAAAATTGCCATAGTCTCTTTATCATCTAATGGAACTTTGGTAATATCCATACCAGTTAAATCTTGAATCATACGAAGTTGAGTGGGATCAGTATGTCCTAAAATATCTAGTTTTAATACATCCTGATCAATGGCATGATAATCAAAATGGGTGGTTCTCCAAGCTGCTGTTACATCATACGCTGGATATTGAAATGGTGTAAAATCAAAAACGTCCATATAGCCAGGAATAACAACAATTCCT
>CAYYCR010000063.1:3436-9450 GCA_964470385.1 uncultured Muribaculaceae bacterium
GCCCTGTTGTTCTTTTTACACCTGTACATCCCATTGCAATTCTTTCAATTTCGGCCCCTCTCATCACTAAATTTTTATCTTCCAAATATCCTTTCACAAAACCAAAAGCCGTTTTTTCAGCCACTGTACCAATCGTACCAGCACGATAAACATTATCGACTCCAAATAGTACTTTGGTATAATCATGTGCATCGGCTTGATTCAAATCTGAAAAGTTTAAATCGATATCTGGAACCTTATCGGCATTAAATCCTAGGAATGTGGCAAATGGCATATCCTGTCCATCCTTAAACATATTTTCTCCACAATTCAGACAAACTTTATCTGGTAAATCAAAACCACTAGAATAGGTTGCACCTAAAGCATTCCCTTTTTCGTCTTCAAAAATGCTATGCTTACATTTTAAACAACGGTAATGTGCTGGAAGCGGATTCACCTCTGTAATTCCCATCATAGTAGCTACAAAAGAAGAACCAACAGATCCACGAGAACCTACTAAATATCCATCATCATTAGAATGTTTTACTAGTTTTTGAGCAATCAAATAAATAACATCAAATCCTCCACCTATGATTCCTCCAAGATTTTTCTTGACTCTTTTTTCTACTTCTTCCTCTGCGAGTCCTTCTTCGTCACTTTTTATATTTTCCTTTAATAATTCTTTAATCGAATCAAATCCTTTTAATATGATTTCATGTAGTCTTCTAAATGCCTCTTTGGTAAATTCTTCCCCCTCTGGCATTTCTTCTTTTTTTAAATTATCTTTAATTGTTCTAAAAACGCCGTCTCCATAAAGTTCAGTGGCAATTCGCTCTTCTATGTTTTGTGGAAGAGGATCACCATACCATTCTTTCGCTCTTGTATAAACCAAATCAGTTACTGTTTCTACCGATTTATCTATTTTAGGAGAAAAAGGCACTCCTCCTGTTTCAATAATTACTTCGATAATTTCACACATATCAGCAATTTTATTTGGATTATCAATGACAATTCTTTTGATTGTTTCTTCATCTAAAAATGAAAAATCTTCTACCATTTCTCTTGTTGTTCTAAAATGTTGACATGGAATTTCTTTAATATTGCTACGGGCCAAAGGATGTCTACCTCCACCTGGAACTTTTTGGTTTACAATAATGCTTCTATATATTTTGTCATCTCTTTCTAAATGGTGAACATCCCCTGTTGCAACGACTATTTTTCCAGCTTCTTCTGTAACACGAATTATTTTCTTTAAATGGTCAATAAGTTCTGCTTCATTGGCAAAATCACTCATTTGAATTAAATGATTATAAACCTCTGAAGGTTGTACTTCTACATAATCATAAAATTTAATAATGTTACTTAATTCTTCATCACTTTTACTTCTTCCCTCTGTAAATACTTCACTTTCGTAACAGCCACTCCCAACTAAAATTCCTTCTCTTAAACGTGAAATTTCACTTCTTAAAATTCTAGGGGTTTTATATAAATATTTGGTGTTAGCTAAACTTACTATTTTAAATAAGTTTTTTAATCCGGTTTTATTTTGGGCTATCAAATTGACATGAAATGTTCGTCCATACTTATGAATTTCATCCTTAGAAACTAATTTATCTAAATCAGAGATTTTTTCAAAATTCATCCCCTCTAATTTTTTCATCATTTTATGAAATACATAGGCTGTTGCTTCGGCATCATAATCTCCTCTATGGTGTGATTCTTCATCAAACGGAACATTATATCGTTTTACAAGGGCCGATAGGCTATGTCTACCAAATGAATTATCCATTGTTCTTGAAAGTTCTAAAGTATCAATAACGGTATTGGTAAATTCTCCTAAATTGTATTTTTGATGAGCCATTTCCAAAAAAGAAACATCAAATTTGGCATTATGAGCAACCATTGGCAAATCCCCATACCATTCAATAAATCTCTTAATGGCATTTTCTTCGTTATCTTTATCTGTCAACATTTCATCAGTAATACTCGTTACTTCAGTTATTTTTTTAGGAAGTGGTTTTCCTGGATTGATCAGTTCATCATATTTATCAATGATTTCCCCATTCAATATTTTTACAGCTCCAATTTCAATAATAGAGTCTCCACCACCTGCATTAAATCCAGTTGTTTCAAAATCAAATACGACATATGTATTATCTAACATTTTACTATCGTTTGGTCTTACTACGATTTTTACTTCATCATCCACCATTGTGAGTTCCGTCCCATATAGTGCTTTAAATTTTTCATTTTCTTCTTTTCCTTTATTATAATCTCTAACCATATTATAGACATGAGGGAAAGCTTGTACCCCGTTATGATCAGTAATGGCAATCGCACGATGTCCCCATTCCATTGCTTGTTTCACCAATTTAGATTCATCGACTAAGCCATCCATTTGACTCATGAATGTATGAGCATGAAGTTCTACTCTTTTTTTAGGAGCATCATCTATACGTTTGGTTACCTCTTTTTTTAAAACATTAATATCGCGAATGGTAAATGTTAATTCTTTGCTATAGGCATCATCTTTAATAGAACCTTTCATTTTGAACCATTTTCCGCTTTTTAATTGTTTTGTAATAATTTTAAATTCTTCTTCGTCATTCACAAATATTTTTCCATAAATACTATCTGTATAATCGGTAATTTTTAAAGTAATTATTTTAAGATCTGTTTTGGTTTCTCTAATATCTACTCCAAAAATATATCCCTCGATTGTGACATTTGGAATTTCAGTTGCAATTTGTCTTAATTGTGTTGGTACTGTGTCTATCATCGTTCCCATGATTACTTCAGGATTATCTGGTTCTTGAATCAGTGGTTTTCGTTTAAAGTCCTTGGGAATAAATTTCTTTTTGGGTTGTTCTTCTACTTTATCAGTTTGCTCTACTTTTTCTAATAATGCTTCATCTACTACTTTACTCGCTTCTATTTCCTTTTCTGTCTCATTATTCATATCATCATTTACATTACTCATCATAGAAAGAAAAATACCATATTGTTCAAAATCTTGTAAACACTTTTCTTCAAATTCTTCTAATTTTTGTTGTTCAGCACGATTGGCTACCACAACAGTTAAAATATTATTTTGAAATTCTGGCATATAATCTTTTAGTATTTCTAAACTTGGAAATTCAAGTGTATATTTATCCAATAGGTGTTGATAATATTCAATTACAGTTTGGTTCTTTATATTTTCTATTTGAAACACAGCACTAACTTCTCCAATACCCGAAAAAGTAGAATGCAATTTCTGAATAAACAAATCGGCTATGGATGGTGGAAGAAGTTCTTTTAAAGTAATTTTAAAAGAATAACTCATTGTTTTTTTATTACATATAATTCTCTCTAAACAGCCGTTATCAAAAAAATGCTGCTCACTTTCTGGAAATTCAATTTGTTTTAATAAGATATCTAATTTGTCTTGCATATTTTACCACCTTTACTATTAGTATAACAAAAAAAGAAATGAAATAAAATGATTTTTTAACTATCAAATAGTCATCTTCACTTCATTATTATCAGTATATCAAACAATACATTTGTTCGTCAACTATTTTTTTTAAAAACAGATTAATAATCTGTTTCTTGTAAGTGATGATATAAGTTTTCAATAGTGTAACCTTTGGCCTTAATATATTCAATGATAACTGGTAATTCATGGATTACAGTATCATTAATTGGTAACGAAATAATGCTTCCAGGTGAAAGAACTTTTTTGATAGAGAGAAGTGGGCTTTTATCTACTACTAGAGTTGGACGAATGGTATAGTCTTTATTCATAGAGCATATTTCTAAGGCTTTGGGATCTGGTTTTATGTTATAACAAAAACTGGTCTTTTGATTTCCAACTTTTTTGATAATCGTATCCATCCAAATAAAGGAGCTATTCGTATAATCCATGTTATAACTTAAATTCCCGATTGTATAATCTTTTTCTATCCATTCTAATATTTTATCATTGTGTTCTTCAAACCAATTTCCATCTACAAAAAAACTCGCTTTGATTCCTTTTTGACCAATAATTTTTTCTAGTTTACTCGTATCTGTTTTTTCTTCCACTAAGAATAATAAAGTTACCATGTTTTTTTTGGGGTTTCCGGAAATAATATAGCGATTATAGTTTTTTTCTATGGATATTTGTGGTGCTATTTTTTTATATACAAGTAGATTTTCTTGATAAGATCCGACCCTTTTCATTTTTTCGTAACTTTTTTCCTCATCCACAATTTGACCATAGATTCCTGGAATAACAGTATCTTCTTTTATCATCGCATTTTCACTATGAACTTGATGAGTAGCTGCAACTTTTTTGATTTCTATCATGATTTGATCTGATTCTTTCACTACTCCTGCTGTTTTTTCTGTGAAAAAGAAACTAAAGCAAACAAGGCTAATCATTCCAATACATTCAAAAAACTTCTTCATCGTATCACCTAGTTTCAGTATATGAAGAAGTTATAAGTATTAGACTTATTTTAAATGATAATTGAGGTGTTCTAATTCTGGTAATACAAATAATCCATCTTTTCTAATCAAAATATCATCAAAATAGATTTCTCCTCCACCATATTCTTTTCTTTGAATTAATACCATATCCCAGTGAATCGAAGAGAGGTTTCCATTGAATGCATCTTTATATGCTCTTCCTGGGGTAAAGTGGATACTGCCAATGATTTTTTCATCATATAGAATATCACCCATTGGATATAATATCATAGGATTTAATCCTAAGGAAAACTCTCCTATGTATCTAGCACCTTCGTCGGTATCAAATATTTCGTTTAATTTCTGGTTATTTTCAGCACAAGTGGCAGAGACAATTTTTCCGTTTTCAAAAGTTAATGATACATTATGAAATACATTTCCTTGATAAGGAGAGGGCGTATTATAAGTAATTGTTCCATTGACACTATCTTTAATTGGAGCTGTATAAATTTCACCATCTGGTATGTTTGAGTTTCCACAACATGGAATGACTGGAATATCTTTGATGGAAAAAGTAAGGTCTGTTCCTGGACTTACCAAACGCACTTTATCTGTTTTTTCCATGAGTTGTTTTAATGGCTCAATCATTTCGCTCATTGCTTCATAATCCACATTCATGACATCAAAAGCATAGTTGTAAAATTCTTCATTTGTCATTTTAGCTTTATAGGCATCTAAATGAGAGGGATAGTTTAATAGTACCCAACGTCTTTGGTTAATTCTAATATCATCAGTTTGCTCTTTGGCTATTCCGATTTCCTTTCTTGTTTCTGCTTTTATATTTTTACTCACATAATCATTTGTTATATATCGAATTGAAATAAAACAATCGTAATGGTCGACATCGAATTGTTCATGTTCTTTTAATGTTTTTATTCTAGCTGGACTAGTGAGTTCTGTTAACAGAGAATCTATTTCTGCATCTATATATCGAACAAAAGGAATTCCGCCTACTTCTACAATAGAGTGAATTAATTCTTTTACGAAATCGTTTGTTTTAGGACTTCCTGTTGTAATCAATACTCGGTCATTTTTTTTAATTTTTAAAGAGTAATGAACAATGGTTTTACTTAGGTTTTTTAGTTTTGGATTCATATAATGAAATCACCCTTTCTTAAATGTTTACATACTATAATATGAAAGGAGAAATAATATGTATCGAGAATATTCTAGCATTCCTATGAATGGCTATCAAAACACAAGTTTTTCATCTTCTAGTATACCTGTATCAAGTACATACTATTCTGGTAACGATGATAGATTAATTGGTGGTGGATTTGCCTTTCCATTTTTACTAGGTGGTGTTACTGGAGCTGCCCTTGCACCAGCCTTTTGGAGACCAGCATATCAACCATATCCTCGTCCTTATCCTGGACCATATTATCCCCCACGTCCATATCCTTATTATCGACCATTTTAATCATTATATTCTAATACAGTTCTAAGAACTGTATTTTTATGGAAGTAAATATCCACCAGTAAAACTGGTGGTTTTTCTCTGACGCCTATAAGGCTAAGGTTCTGGCCTCGCTTAAAAGCGTACC
>CAYYCR010000064.1:0-9396 GCA_964470385.1 uncultured Muribaculaceae bacterium
TCTGTTTTTTAATTTCATAAATTCACCTCGTGATACAAAATATCATAGAGTATCATGATTGTAAAATGAATGATATGATTTATTTGCAACTTTATAAAAACAGAATTTTTAAATCTGTAATACAAAAATAAAATATTTTATATTCGTTATGATAATAATTTTTAAATTTTAAGAATTTTTGTTTTTTTGACTAATTTTCTTTTTTAAGATATGATTAAAAGGAAGTGAGTTGATTGTATGATAGCAAAAAGTATTAGTGCTACAACATTATTAATGAGTGGCATTGCGTTTATTGTATTAGGGATTTGTCTTTTCTTTGTAAAACAACTAACTCTCCAGGTTCTTTTATTTATATTGGGTATCTTGATGAGTATATTTGGCGGCTCTTCCTTACTTCGTTTCTTTTTTGAAAAACAGAGTACAAGAAATCAAAAAATATCATTGTTTACCATTGGAATTCGTGATTTTATCATTGGCCTTTTTATTTTAACAATTCCTAATTTAATACTGCATTCCTTGGCCATTTGTTTTGGAATTTATTTATTACTTCATACAGCTATCTGTTGTATTGAATATTTTCTATATCATAAAAATTATTTAAAAGGAAGATTAAAAGTAATTATCAATATTTTGTTTCAATTGTTTTTTCTAATTCCCTTACTTTTTAATCGAGAAGAAAATATTCAAGTAACTTCTATTATTTTAGGGATTTATCTCATCGGTTATGGAATTACCAAAATTACAGATTTTTTAACGATTTTAGTTCCTAAGCGAACAACAGAACGAATTAAACAACAAATTCAAATACCTTTGCCTGTAATTATCAATGCATTTATTCCAAGAAAACTGATTACTTTAGTAAATGAAATGTTGGCAATAGATACGGATAGCAAACAATTTAATTCGGTGAAACAGTCGGCTTCCCCTGATATTTATGTTTTAATTCATTTAGCTAGTAGTGGAACCGCTGCTATGGGACATATGGAAATCGCCTTTGAAAATCAAATTTATTCCTATGGAAACTATGACCTGCATTCAAGGAGTCTTTTTAATGCAATTGGAGATGGAGTTATACTGATAGCTAGTAAACAGGATTATATCCGTTATGTAGTAACGAAAAAAAATCGCTATGTAGTAGAGTTTGGTCTTAGTTTAACAAAAAAGGAAATTGAAGTAGTGAAAAAACAATTACATAAATTGATTCATACTAATACAGAACCCTACTATTCTGATTTAGAACTCTCTGATAAAGGATTACTTCCTGATTCTGATTATCAAGATATGTCTAGTGAAATTTATAAGCAGGCAAAAGGAAAGTTCTATAAGATTACCAAAGGAAAATATAAAAAATTTTTTGTTCTTAAAACCAATTGTGCAATGGTAGCCCAATACGTATTAAGTTCTATTGGAAAGCAGATTTTATGTATCAATGGAATTATTACTCCAGGTGCTTATTACGATTATTTGAATGAACGATTTAAATTAAAGAATACTAATGTAGTAAGTAGAAAGGTTTATACCAAAAAAGATTTCAAAGAAAAACAAGAGTAACATCTTGTTTTTAAATGGATTCAAAATGACAATAAATTTTTGATAATAACTGATGTAATTGTTTCAATTCTTCTACGGAAAACCCTGATAAAACATGACTAGAATTTAAATCTTTATTGTGATGTAATAAATGACCACATTTTCTTAAATCCATTATGACTTGTTCTTCGATTGTTTTTGGTTCCTTGTTAGAATCAAAATACTCCTTTCCTCTTCCACATCCCAAATTGTTTTTTTCGCAATGATTTGGGCAACATGGACACTGCTCATGATTCATTTTTTTCCTCCTATCATAGGAACTTTATTAATGGAAAGCTACCATAAACCATATTTATTATATCACTTTTTTTCAATTATGATTTTCTTTTTAACTCATAAACGATATCTACATTATCACAAACATTTTTAGAATGGGTAACTATAATCACACATTTATTTTCTTTATGGGCTAAGTCTTTAAAGATTTTTAAAATCTCATCTTCGGTTTCTTTATCCAAATTTCCTGTTGGTTCATCAGCCAGAATGATATTTGGATTATAAGATAGGCTTCTTGCAATAGCTATTCTCTGTTGTTCACCACCAGATAATTTTAAAACCCGGCGATTTTTAAAGTTTTCATTTAATCCAACACTCTTCATAAGTTCCAATGCTTTCTTTTGCTTATTCTCTACTTTTACTTTGCTGATATCCATAGAAAGAATAATATTTTCACTAGCCGTTAAATGGGGCAAAAGATTATAACTTTGAAAGACAATACCAATATAGGTATTTCGGTAAACATCTAAATCGATAGTTTTCAAGTTTTGTCCATTATAATAAATATCACCCTCATATTTATTTTCAAGTCCACTAATTAAAGATAACAAGGTTGTTTTCCCACTTCCACTTTTTCCTTTAATTGCATATACCTTTCCTAGTTCAAAAGTATAGTCAATATTTTTTAAAACATAATCTGATGGATCCGCATCTATATAACGGTAACCTACTTTTTCAACTTTTAATATTTCTTTTTTTAACTGACTCATTAGCTTCTCTCCTTTAAAATAGTAAGTGGGGAAAATTTTTGGATGCTAATCATTGCTGCGGATGAACTAAGAAGAGTTAAAACAACACCAATTCCAAGTAACTGCAATAATACGTTAAGATCTACTGCAGCATCGATGGAATCAAAGGCTTGAACCGTAGCAATACCATTGATTTTCTCCATTCCCCTATTCATTTTTCCACCAAAATTTTGATTTACATTTTCCATTTGTTTTTGACTACTTTCTATTTCGTTTTTGAGTAATTGATTAGATACTGGAACACTACTCATCGCTCCTAATCCACCACCTAGTAATAAGGCAATAAAAGAAACGATGAAAAGTTCAGATATAAATTGTAAAGTTAAATAACATTTTTTCATTCCGATGGTTCTCAAGACTCCAATTTCATATTTTCGTTCACGAATATTAATCATATTGATGACAAATAACACAATTCCTCCAATAATAAGTGTTAAAACGAGGAAAGTAGTTGCAAAAGTGCTAACATTAGAAATGGTACTTGTCGCATTTTCTACTTGATCTAAATTGGTAGATACGGATAAATATTCACTTAATCCTTTTTCTGTTAATTCTTGTTCAAATTTCTCAATGATATTTTTATTTGTTAAAATGAACGTTGGTGTTAATGAGCTTTTCATGTTTTCATTTTGAGAAGTGATTTTATTTATCACATTCGTATTGGTAATGATGGTATTGATAGAAGAGGTAAACATACTCATCGCTTCACTAGAATCACTGTTCTCTTCATAGATTCCAGAAACGGTAAGTGTGATTGTATTTTCCTCTTTATCTGGATCTACCAATGTAATGCTATCTCCAACTATTATGTTATTTAAAGTAGCAAGTTCTGAATTGATCACACAAGTCATACTTTTAAAATCACTAGAGATTTCTCCTTCAGTAATACTATACTTACCACTGACAAAGTCTTCCATGGAAGATAATGAGGAATAACCAATGAGAGTAAAATCACTATTGGATAGATTTTGGAAATTTTCTTTTCCTCCTCTACCTCCCATTTTTCCCTCAAAGTTATCATTATTGATGGTGGCTTTTTCAATGTTAGTCGAATTTAGTCCCACACTTAGAGTATAATAGTATTCTTTTACATATTCACTATCTTTAAATAACTCAATATCATCTACAGTAAGGTTACTTGCACTTGCAAAAAGATTTACCATATTATTTTTTTGTTCTTCACGGTCTTCTGTAGACATTTCTTTGCCCCTATCCATTTCACCATGCATGCTTTGTCTATTAATACCTATCGTAGCTATTACTTCGTATTGACCCTCATAAGATTTGATTAAATTTTTGGCCGATGATTTTATTGCAAGTGTAATTGTAGTAGCACAGGCAATGACAACTACAATGATTCCTATTAATAAGTTTCTTCCTTTGTTTCTGATAATTGATATCAATGCATTTTTTAAAATATACATAAATTCATTCCTTTCTTTTTTGATCAATATGATTATATTTTGGAAATATTAAAAGAACATTAAAAATTGAAATTAATGTTCTATTTTTTAAAGATAATTTTGAAAGTGGTATATCCTTGCTCTGATGAAACAAGTATTTTTCCTCTATGATTCGTTACAATATTTTTAGCAATCGCAAGGCCTAATCCATACCGATTTTCATCTCGATTTCGGGATGGATCGATTCGATAAAACCGTTCAAATATTTTTTCTCTTTCACAGACAGGTATCGGTTTTCCTTGGTTACTCACTTCTAAAATGATATTATTTTTATTTTCCTTTAACAATACCATAATGTTTCCATTTTTAGGACTATGTTTGATTGCATTATCTAAAAGAATACTCAACAATTGTTTGATTTCATCATGATTACATGGAAAGAAAATGTCGTCCTCTATTTCATAAGTTAATTGGATATTTTTTTCATAAGCCAGACTTTCAAATGTAAGAGTTGATTTTTGGGTTATTTTAGATAAATTATTGTTTTCTAATGCTTTTTTTTCGTTTTCAATTCTAGCCAAATCCAATAAATTGGTGATTAATTGACTCATACGGTTGGATTCACTTTTGATTGTATTTAACCATTTTTGTTCTTTTGGATTATTTTCTAAACTTTCAGCACAGGCCATAATTACAGATAACGGAGTTTTTAATTCATGGGAAGCATCAGCAATAAATTGTTTTTGTTTTTGAAAAGTTACTTCAACTGGTTTTATAATCCATTCTGACAATATTTTGGAAATCATAATAATCATGATTAAAGCAAAGAAAAATAGGAGCAATGTAATTTTTAAGGAAGAAATTAGTCTTTTTTTGACGTCCGTTATATCGATAAGAGTGATATGGTTTTGAATCTCATAATGATATGCATAGTTGTCTATATATAAATTTCCAATGTACGTTTTATTTTTTGTATTTTCAAGAATAATTTTAGAGGCAATCGATTGGATGTCATCACGAACTAGGCCATCTTCTGTATGACTGATGATTTTTAAAATTTTGTTATCAGAATCTAGTAAAATCGTATAAATAGTAGCATCGACAAATCTTTTTAATTCTCGCTTTAAAGAATTGTCGTCTGGTTTATCAAAAATTTCTTCTTTGATTTTTGGATTTCTATTTGGTTTTATATTATCCATTCGAAATAGATTTTTTTCAATGTTCATTTTTTCATGGTTATAGTTTTGATAGTTGAAAATAAGTAAAATGCTAGTTAAAAATAGTGACAATATAATTAGTATGGTCCAAAATATTTTTTTTCTTAATTTATTCATCGTTCACCTCTAATTTATAGCCAAGTCCTCTAACAGCTTTGATGGAAACATTACAATCTATAATTTTTAATTTTTTTCGAATGAATGACAAATAGGCTTCTAGATTGTTCGATCACTGATGTTATCAATGCCCCATACTTTATCATAAATTTGATTTTTTGAAATAATGATTCCTTTATTTTGCATGAAATATTCTAATAGTAAAAATTCTTTACAACCAATATCAATCGATTCGTTTGTTTTGGTGCATAAAAGGTTTGAGGTTTTTAAATTGAGTCTTAAGTTTCCAACTTCGATGTAATCGATTATTTTTTTAGAGCTATCTTTTCTTAGTTGCACATTGACTCTAGCAATTAATTCTTCTATATGAAATGGTTTGGTTAAATAATCATCTGCTCCATAATGAAAGCCATTTAGTTTATCTTCTAATTCACTTTTGGCTGTTAGCATAATTACCTTGACATCTATGTTTTGCTCCCTGATTTGCTTTAAGATTTCAAATCCATTAATGTAAGGTAACATGACATCTAAGATAATTAAGTTATAAATGCCACTTAAAGCATTATTGAGTCCATCTTCTCCATTGAGTGCAATATCGATAGAGTATTTTTCTTTTTTTAATCTACTGGAAATAATGTCAGCCAAGTTAAATTCATCTTCTACTACTAAAATTCTCATGGTTTCACCTCATATTGATTATATCAAATTTTATTAAATAGAGATTAAAAATTGTGTGTTTTGCCATATAAAAACCTCATTTCTTAGACATAGAAATGAGGCTCATACCAAAATGGATTCTTTTTAATTTGCTACTCTATGATGAACGACTGGAGTATCCATAGTAATCTTCGCAAACGTATATCCATTATTTTTTCCATATCGAATAATATTTCTAATAGCATTTAATGTTTTATAATTTCCAGAATAATCGTGCATTAATACAACATTATTTTTATTTCCTAGACTTTTTACTACATTATGATACACTTCATCTGCTGTTTTGGCTTCTCCCGCATCTCCACTACCAACATTCCAGTCAAAATAGTGATATCCTTTATTGGTTGCCTCACCTGTTAATCTTGTCATAATCCCAGGATTAAAACGACTCACCGTATTAGAACTTCCTCCAGGAAAACGAATAATCATAGGTTTTACTCCAGTAAGAGATTCTACTTTATTAGAAATAATAGTTAAATCACTCCAAAAAGCTTCAGATGAAGTATAAATAGCATGATAATTATGACTTGCCCCATGTAGTGCGACGGTATGTCCCTCATTATGTTCCCGTTTAATTAAATAGTCTAATCCACTACCACGATTTAAAACAAAAAACGTAGCAGGAACCTTTTCTTCTTTTAAAATATCTAATAAGGCAGGAGTGATATTCGCACTTGGACCATCATCAAAAGTAAGATAAATCACTTTCCCATTCGCTGGTTTAGGACCTACGACTACAACGGTTCTTGTTGCACTAGCACTCTTTCCAGATTGGTCTTTTACTTCATAAGTAAGTGTATATCTACCAATTTTGTTTGTATCGACATTGCCTGTTACTGCAACTTTATCTGTCAAATCTCCATCACAAGAATCACTAGCAACATATCCAGGTTCCTGATATGTTTCGCCTAGATAAAGGGAATAAGCATTTCCGCCTTTTAAAGTTAAAACGGGAGCTTCTAAATCCTCATATTTTAAAGTTCTACTTTTTGTAACTTCATTTCCAGACTGGTCCTTTAAAGAATAGAAAATTTTATCTGGTTCTTTTGTAATTTTAATTTGCTTGGTCAAATCTCCATCGTAGTTATCCATTCCTATATACCCTTCTTCTTTATATTCTTTTCCAGGGCAAAGAGAAATTGTTGTTTCCCCTTTTAGTTCGATCGTAGGAGGGATTCTATCTTCTACAGTAACATGTCTTACCTTTTTATATGTTTTTTTCTTTTGTTTAACTTGATAAGTAACATCATAAGTTCCAATTTTGGAACTTATGATGTTATGATTAACGATAACTTGTCCTGTCAAATCAAAATACCCTTTGGTGGCAGAGTAACCTGGTTCTACATATTCTTCTTCTAAAGCAATTTTAATATCTCCTTTTTTTAAAACGATTGTCACTGGAAGATTATGTAAAATAATATATCCTATATTAATCATAACGAAAACAATTGATACAAGTAAAATCCATTTTTCTTGTTTTTCCATACTACACCACCACTACTTATTCTCATATTCATCTAAAAAAGAATATTTTTTTCCATCCTTTCGATAAGCTATTACCGCATTCAAATTCACATTTTCAATGCTTTTAAAAATATTGATGTCAACATAATCACTTTTTTTACGAAACTCACTAATCAGTTTTTTCATTTCCAATCTTTTTGATAAACTAGGATCTACTGTTTCGGTGTGTTCTGTAAACCTACAAGCACAATTTAAAAATTCCAAATGATTACTTCTTTTCCATGATAAAATGTCTGCTTCTTTGACATAATAAAGAGGACGAATCAGTTCCATTCCCTCAAAATTATCACTATGAAGTTTGGGCATCATCGTTTTAATTTCTCCGCCATAAAACATGGATAACAAAACCGTTTCAATAACATCATCAAAATGGTGTCCTAAGGCGATTTTGTTACAACCTAATTCTTTTGCTTTGCTATATAAGAACCCTCTTCGCATGCGTGCACATAAATAGCAAGGATTTCCCTCATGGATAGCACTAACCGATTCAAAAATATTGCTTTCAAAAATGGTAATGGGAATATTCATTTTTTGGGCATTTTTAATAATGAGTTCCCTATTTTTAGAATTGTATCCAGGGTCCATGACAAGAAACTCTAGTTCAAAATCTATTTTTCCATGTCTTTTGATTTCCTGCATACATTTGGCAAGTAAAAATGAATCTTTGCCTCCAGAAATACAAACAGCAATTTTATCGTGTTCTTTGATGAGCTCATAATCTGTCACGGCTCTTACAAATCTTCCCCATATTTTTTTGCGATATTTTTTGATGATACTTCTTTCAATTTCTTTATATTCTTCCATCATTGGCACTAACAACTTTCATCACAAACATCTCCTAATATTTTGTGCATATAATCGCTATAAATACTAGAAAGTTCTTTTTCTTGGTCACTTGTTAATAAAACATTTGGGTCTGTTTGAGAATCAACCGTTCCCTCATGGAAGCCTAAAATTTCTCCATTTTGGACAAATAATACCATCGGAACGTAGATTCTTTTTAGCGTTTCATCATTCAAATCTTTATATACTGGTAAAATAGAGTCTAATGCTTTTAATAAATCTTTGTATTCAGCACTTCCCTCTTTTTCTGTGACAATGGTTCCGTTTTCATCTAATTTTTTGCTATCTCTCATATCTTTGACATCTAAATAATATATTTTATCAATTCCAACCATATTGGCAGTATTTAGTAATACTGGAACTGCCAAACGGCACCAAGGACATTCTGCATAGCCAAAATAAATAACTCCAGTCTTGTCTTCTAGAATAGATAAGATTTCTTCTACGTTAGAATATACAATGGCATTATCTTCTGGTATTTCAATAGCACTATAGTTTCCGTTTCCAGAACTCTTTTTTTGATTGTTTAAAGATTCGTATTCTTGTTTAAATTTTAATGCTTCTGTTTGTTTTGATTCTTTTTTTGTGCAACTAGTAATTCCTATCACTAAGACAATGGTTGTTAAAATTGTTACTACTTTTTTCACTTTCACACCTTCTGTTTCATTCCTTAAATTTGATTGGTAAAAAAGGAAGCTTTCGCTTACCTATTTTCATTAATCCAATTTTCTAAGATTGGTTTTGGCATAAATCCATGTTCTGTACTTATCGCTTTTCCATTTTTAAAAATCATCAAGGTTGGAACACTCATAATAGCGAATTTTTTTGAGAGTTCTGGATTTTGATCGATATCTATTTTTACGATTTTCACATCACTTCTATCTTGTGCTAAATCTTCTAATACTGGAGTAAGCATTTTACAAGGTCCACACCAAGTAGCAAAGAAATCGACTAGGACAA
>CAYYCR010000065.1:0-9393 GCA_964470385.1 uncultured Muribaculaceae bacterium
TACACTTTTGCATGGGCACTGTCTTTATTGATGGAGCCCTATTTTTCTTTTATAAAATATATTAATAGAGGATTAATTTCTTCTATTTTTTTGTTTACTATTAAATAAATAACATATTTATAGTTAATAATGATTAAACTCTTACAATACATTATTTCTGCCAATTCTTTATTAATACAAAACAACTTATATTTCAAAAGAAAAAGATAGTTTTTTCTATCTATTTTACTTTTTCTTTTATTTCTACATTTTCATTAAAGCCAATCATTTCATAATAATGTGTTAACAAATAAGCTTTTATTGTTATCTCTGTTTGGGCAATTTGAAAAATCTTAGCCGCTTTCAAATATTGTTCAGGTTTTTTTGATTTACCCTCATGAATCGAATTCACCAATATATGATTATGTATTTGATTCTTTGAATCAAATACGGCTATTTGCCCTGTAAAACCTTGAGGAGCAAACGAACCGTCTCCATATTCATTTGGAACAAAAGTCTGATCTAACCCTAATGGATGTTTTTGATAAATTCCAACATAGCCCCTATAATTTTTTTTTGAATTTGGATAAATAATTGTTCCAGCCAATTTAGAATACTTCTGATATTTGATAGAGCATAAATTGTTCGCTAATAAATTCATTCCATTTGATGTTACAAATAAACCAGCAGATCCAACTGCCCCACCAAGTAATCTAGCCTTAGGATCATGTACAAAGCTTCCTATATTTCCATTTCCAGCAATGTCATATTTTTCACTATCTGGATAAAACATCGTTTCCTCTAATCCCCAAGGTTTTAACAAATATTCATTCATAATTTCATCAAACGAATATTCTTTTCCTAAATTTTGACTGACAACACGTTCTATTACTTTTGATAAAATAATCAAACCCAAATCCGTATATTGATTAAATGAACAATCAGGATTTTCTAAATAGGTTGTTTTTAAAATATCAAAAGCTTCTTCTTTATTTTTCCCGTCTGTTACTCTTCTACTTGTTTTAATACTCCCAGCCATACGAAAAATATCACCAACTGTATAATCTTCTAGAAAGCAAAACCTAGAATCCAAGTCTTTAATTTTATCTTCCCATTTAAAATACTTGTTTTCAATTAACGTAAGACCCAATAAAAAGGTATACAATTTAGTGATAGAAGCCAAATCAAATACGGTTTTATCACTAACATCAACACCACCATAATACCTTGTTTTTCCCCCATATACATTGATTAAATAACTTCCCTTTGAACTAGGTAAATAAATCATACTGGAAAGTCCACTAATTACCTTTTGATCCATAAATTCTTGTGCATTCTGTTTTAATTCTTCTGTTAACGCTTTGAGGCAGTTTTTAAGACTATCATCTTTTTTAGCAAGTATCATAACCTCTTGTTTTATTCTTTTCAAACTCTCAATATCTATTTTAGAACCATTACTTTCCATCTTACATAGAATTTGTTCTAAGATATCATCCATTTTTTTCACCCCTAAATAAATTTTGAATACATAAAGAAATCATATAGAAAATTAACAACCAAATAAGAAAGTCCCATACTACACATCAAATAAAGTAGTCTAGCTTGGTAATAGCGATTTTTCTTAAATAGACCATTTAGATTAATGCTCTCCATTGCCCATATGGAAGCAATTACTACGATAATATAAAGCATTCCCTTTACATTCATAATTCACCATACTGATTAATTTGCTCTACTCTTCTTTGATGTCGTTCTTCGCCTGAAAATTCTGTTTTTAAAAAAGTATCAATTATGTCTTTCATTTCCACACTAGAAATACTTGCACTCAGAGCAATCACATTAGCATTATTGTGAAGTCTTGAATACATTGCTTCTCGAATAGTATTTACTTTTGCACAGCGAACCTTTTTTACTTTATTACAAGCAATACTCATTCCAATTCCACTTCCACATAGTAAAATACCATAATCAATTTCTCCCTTAGCAATTCCTTCTCCCACTTTAAATGCGTAAAGAGGATAATCTACAGAGGTTTCTTGATTGGTTCCATAATTAATCACACTATAACCCTTTTTTTCTAAATAATGAATCAATTTTTCTTTGGCCTTTACTCCATGATGATCAGCCGCAATTCCTATCTTCATATCATCCCTCCTATCATTTATTATACTAAAAAAAATAACACAAGTCTAATTTTATATAAATGATACATACTATAAATAGATTTATTTGATATTCCCTAATTGACTATCTAAAAAATTCCGTTTATACTTATTATTAGAAAACTATAGAAAAGAGTGTGATTCTATGAAATTATATGAATTAACAGAAGAAGAATTTCGTAATTTTTTAAACAATCATCCTTTAAAGACCTTTTTACAAACCCCAGAAATGGCCTCTTTAAAAGAAAAAAAAGGTTGGGAAAAATACTATGTAGGTTTAAAGAAAAATGATGAGATTGTAGGTGCTACTATGATGGTTGCTCATAATAGTTTTATGCACAAAAAAAGATTTTATGCTCCGAGAGGAATTTTAATTGACTATGAGAATAAAAAACTCGTTAAAACTTTCATTTCAGAACTAAAAGAATTTATCAAAAAAAGAAATGGATATGTTTTTCAAATGGATCCTTATTATGAACTTAGGCAACATGACATTGATGGAAATATTGTAGAAGATGGTTTTAATCATACTGAAACCTTACAATACTTAGAAAGTCTAGGATTTCATTTAATGGAAAAAGTAGAACAATTAAAATGGATGTTTGCTCTTGATATTGAGGGTAAAACAATAGAAGATCTAAGAAAGGATTTCAGACAAAATACAAGAAATATCATTAATAAGACTTTGAAATCTAATATTATCGTAAGAGAACTAGATTATGAGGAATTACCGATTTTTAAAAAGTTAACAGAAGAAACAAGTGAGCGAAAAAATTTCGATGACAAACCATTATCATATTATCAAGATATGTATCAAATTTTTAAGCCCCTCAATCAAATTAAATACTTAATCACTGAAATTCATTTAGATGAGTATATTAAAACATTAGAAAAGGAAAAAGAAAATATTACTTCTAAATTAGAGAAATTGACAGATTCCAAAGCAAATGATGGAAAAAGAAAAGAATTTGGTGTTTCTTTAAACAGCATTCAGAAAAAAATAAAAGAAGCAGAACAAATAAGACAAGAAAAGGGAGATGTTTTGGTTTTATCTGGTGGAATGTTTCTATTATATGGAGATGAAGTTGTTTACTTATTTAGTGGTAATTACAAAGAATATATGCAATTTAATGCTCAATATTTAATTCAATGGGAAATGATTAATTATGCTGTGGATCATCATTATAAACGGTATAACTTTTATGGAATTACTGGTATTTTTGATAAAAAGGATAAAGATTACGGAATGTATGAATTTAAAAAAGGATTCAATGGTTATGTGATTGAATTAATTGGTGAATTAGAACTTCCAATTACTTATCATTATAAACTTCATAAAACCTTATCTGCTATGAAACACTTCGTGAAAGGAAAAAAATAATGGCTACTTATACATTCAAAAAAAATGTTGATATTAATGAATATCAGGATTTTATAGAAAATGTCAAAGTTCTATCTTTCATGCAAAATCCCAGTTGGGCTACTGTGAAAAACAATTGGAAATCATTTCGCCCTGGTCTATATGAAAATGGAAAATTAGTAGGTGTCTGCCTATTACTTATTAAAAAACTTACGAAAGGCATTTCTATGGCATATGTCCCAAGAGGCTACGTGATTGATTTTACGAATCAAAAACAATTAGAAGAATTCACAACAGGAATAAAAAATTTAGCCAAAGAAGAACATTGTTATATGATTAAAATTGACCCTAATTTTTGTTTTCATGAAACCAGTATTTTAAAATTTGAAAAAAATGAAGCCATTGATATTCCAATCACACTTTCACTCAATCAAGAACAAAAGCATTCTAACTTATTACAATTAGGTTATAAGCACAAAGGATATCCTAAATCAATCAATAAAACCTTACAACCTAGATACCATATGATGATTCCGTTAGTAGATAAAAATCAGAATACTCTAACAAATGAAGAAGTTTTAAAATCATTCAAAAAAAGAATTCGTAGCTATTTAGGAAACTATCATAAAAATAGAGGTGTTTTTTATGAACATACAACAGATATTCAAAAATTAGAAGAATTTATGGATATTTTAAATGCAACAGAGGAACGACAAGGAATTCATCTTAGAAGCAAAGAATATTTTGAAAAAATCATGAACAGTTATAAGGATAACGCAATTCTCTTTTTTGGAAAATTAGATTTGAATATTTATTTATCTTTCCTTGAAAAAAATAATGGGAAACAAGAAGAAATTAAAGAAGTCAAAAACTTAATTCAAGCTGGTAACGACATCCTTACTCTTTCAGCAGCTCTTGTTATCATGCCTACCAATTTATCTGGCGTTCGTATTTCGGAATATTTATATGCTGGAAATCGTTTGCTTTTCAATAAATTGCAATTGTCAATTGGGCTTGTATATGATATCTGTAAATATTCTACCAAACATAATTGTACTTATTGTAATTTAGGAGGAATTGACGGAAATTTAAATGATCATCTAGCGACTTACAAATCGAGATTCAATTCTATTGTCATGGAATTTGCTGGGGAATATGATTTACCAATCAAAAAGAGTTTATATTACCCCATTGAATTTTTATTACCTATTTTAAAAAAAGGATACCGATACGTAAAAAAATAGTTTTTTCTATTTTTTTATTTTGCAATCTAACAAATAAAAACGAGCGATAAACCCGTTTTATATATAACTAAATTGCATTTTTAAAATATGATTCTTGCCAAATCTATTTTACTTACTTAATAATGGGATAAAAAACGGACAAGACGAATGAATCACTTATCCCCTTTTAATATCCAAAAATTCTCACTAATAATGGAAGCAATACAACAAATAAACCAACAAATGTAAAAACAGCAATTATAAAAGTCCAATGGCTTTTTTCTTTATTATAAACTTGGGTTCTCTTTTGTGCTACTTGACCTACTTCCGTTGGAACACTTTCACTAGATTGTGCTTCTGATACACCATTTAATGTGTTACCCTGATTCATATTGCTTTCATTCGTATTGACATTTTCTGAATTATTATTTTGTTCATTTATATTTTCTGTCTTTGTTTGATTCTCATTCATATAATCCCTACCTATCTGTTAGCATTATACCAAATATTAAATAAAAAAAATAGCGAATTTGCTATTTTTTAAATAAACTATATAATTTTTTACATTCTTCCACATTCATTGGATCTACATTTTTTAATCGATAAGGAAGTCCCAATTTCTGATATTTGGGTACTCCTAATGTTTCATATGGAAGAAATTCTACTTTTTCTACATTTTTTAACTTTGAAATAAATTGTTTCAATTTTAATATATATTCTTCATTATCATTGATTCCAGGAACAATAACTTGTCTAATCCATAATTTCTTATTCAGCCTTTGACAAGTCTTTAAAAATTGAAGAGATTCTTCGATTTTTTTTCCAGTCATCTTCAAATACGAATTTGGTTCTAAAGCTTTGATATCCATCATAACCAAATCTGTATATTTTAAGATTTCTTCATAATTACCTTTTCCATATCCAGCTGTATCTAGACAAGTATGAATATTACACGTTTTACAAAGTTTTAGTGTTTCTAGTAAAAATTCAGGTTGTAAAAGTGGCTCTCCACCTGAAAAAGTAACTCCACCCTCTTCTCCAAAATAGTTTTTATATCTTCGAATACGTGTCACTAATTCTTCAGGTGTAATCTCCATTCCCTCTTTTTCATTCCATGTTTCTGGATTGTGACAAAATAAACATCGTAACTTACACCCCTGCATAAAAACTACAAATCGAATTCCTGGTCCATCAACTAGTCCCATCGTTTCTATCGAGTTGATGTAACCTTTCATTACATTACCTCATGAAATGTTCTACTGATAACTTCTTGTTGTTGTTCTTTACTAAGACGGTTAAAGTTAACAGCATATCCAGATACACGGATTGTTAGTGTTGGATATTTTCCTGGATTTTCCATTGCATCAATTAATGTTTCACGATTTAACACATTGACATTTAAGTGATGAGCTCCTTGCTTAAAATAGCCATCTAAAATATGAACTAAATTTTTAATTCGCTCTTCTTCTGTATGCCCTAAAGCATTTGGTACAATTGAAAATGTATTAGAAACTCCGTCTTGACAAATGTCTTTATAAGGAATTTTAGCTACTGAATTTAGCGATGCCAATGCACCATTTGAATCTCTTCCATGCATTGGATTAGCACCTGGTGCAAAAGGAACTCCTGATTTTCTTCCGTCTGGGGTTGCTCCCGTTTTATGCCCATAAACTACATTTGACGTAATTGTTAATATAGATAGTGTATGAATCGCCTCTTTATAAAGGGGATGTTTCTTTAATTCTGAGCTAAACTTTGTAACTAAATCAACAGCGATACTATCTACACGATCATCATCATTTCCATATTTAGGATAATCCCCCTCAATTTCAAAGTCGATTGCTATCCCCATTTCATTTCGAATCGGTTTTACTTTAGCATATTTAATCGCAGATAAAGAATCAACAGCAACAGATAATCCTGCTACTCCAAATGCCATTAAATGTTCTACATTGGTATCATGTAGGGCCATTTGACTACTCTCATAAGCATATTTGTCATGCATATAGTGAATAATATTCATCGCGTCGACATAAGTTTTGGCTACTTTTTCTAATACTTTATCATAGGCTTTTTTCGTTTTTTCATAGTCTAGAACTTCATCTGTGATTTTAGGAATATTTTCAACCACCATTTTTTCTGTTCTTTCATCTATTCCACCATTAATAGCATACAATAACGATTTTGCTAAATTACATCTTGCTCCAAAAAACTGCATTTGACGGCCTACTTTCATAGCTGACACACAACAAGCGATTGCATAATCGTCTCCATAAATTGGTCTCATAATATCATCATTTTCATATTGCACTGCGTCCGTTAAAATGGATATTTTCGCACAATAATTTTTAAAATTCTGTGGTAATTGTTCTGACCATAATATTGTTAAGTTAGGTTCTGGAGAAGTTCCTAAATTCATTAGTGTATGTAAATAACGAAAACTATTTTTGGTAACAAGACTTTTTCCATCTAATGTCATTCCTGCTAATGATTCTGTTACCCAAGTTGGATCCCCAGCAAATAATTCATTATATTCTGGTGTTCGTAGGTGTCGAACAATCCGAAGTTTTATAATAAATTGGTCTATTAATTCTTGTGCTTCTTTTTCTGTTATGATTCCATTTTCTAAATCACGCTCAATATAAATATCTAAAAATGTTGACGTTCTACCAATACTTTCAGCTGCTCCATTATTTTCCTTAATGGCTGCTAAATAACCAAAGTATAACCACTGAATTGCTTCCTTAGCATTTTTTGCAGGCCTTGAGATATCATATCCATATTTGCTTGCCATTGACTTTATTTTTTCAAGTGCTTTTATTTGCTCACTAATTTCTTCTCTAAGACGAATGGTTGTTTCATTAATTGTTTCTAGTTGATCTAAGTCTTTTTTCTTTTGGTCTATTAAATAGGTAATTCCATAAAGAGCAATCCGACGATAGTCTCCTATAATTCTTCCTCTTCCATAAGCATCTGGAAGTCCTGTCAGTAATCCTGCACTTCTAGCTCTTCTAATATCTTTTGTATAAGCATCAAATACGCCATCATTATGAGATTTTCTAAATTCTTTAAAATAATGGTCTACTGTAGAATCTAACTGATAACCATATGCTTCTAAGGCAGTATGAGCCATGCGGATTCCACCGTATAGATTGACAATTCTTTTAAGTGGAGCATCTGTTTGTAAACCAACAATTACCTCATTTTCTTTATCAATATAACCTGGTTCAAAGTTATCAATTCCTGATGTAATCATAGTTTCAACATCTAAAATACCTTTTTCTAATTCTTTTTTTAATGCCTCTTGTATATGATTCCACACTTTTTCTGTTTTTAAACTAATTCCCTCTAAGAAAGAATCGTCACCTTTATATTCATGATAATTTTTTAAAATAAAATCTTCTACATTAATTTCATTTTTCCAAATTTCTCCTTTAAACTGATTCCATTCATGCATTTTTTTTCCTCCTTTATATCGCACATTAATAGTATATCATATGAGAAAAATATTGCGTCAAAAAAGATAACATTTTTGTTATCCTTTACTTTTTCTTTGGAGTATATTCAATGATATCTTGAACATTACATCCAAGTACTCTACAGAACTCAGAAAGTACAAATAAATCAACACGACTGATTGTTCCTAAATAATATCCCTGAACGGTTTCAAAACGAAAACCAGATTCTGTACATAATTTATTTTTAGACATTCCTTTTTCTTTCATTCTGTCTGCTAATTTAAATTTGATGTCTCCATGTCCTTTTGGAACTCTTTTTCCCATTTAATCACTTCCTGTATTCAGGATACCATTTCTTAAAAGTCTTTTCATTCTACATTAGTGTGTAGGCAGTTCATATAGAGTATCATTTTTGCTTGTTTATTTTCCTATTTTTATTCTTCCTTATCGCATATTTGATTTTTTCTTTCATATATTTTAGATAGGTGATTCTATGGATTTTAGGTCAAAATCGTTATATCCGATTCCCGAAGTAGAAAGTGAAAATATTGAATACGCAAAATTATTATTACAAGATTATGCTGGTGATACGAGTGAAGATACTGCAATACATCTTTATATGTTTCAAAGTCTTATTTTAAGTAAGGATTATCCAAAGATTGCAAATGATTTATTTCATATTGGAATCGTTGAAATGCATCATTTAAAATTACTTGGTAAAACAATTCAGTTACTAGGATTATCTCCAGAATTTGTAACTTACGAATCTAATACTGAATTGAAAAATTATTGGTCTAGTAATAATGTTGTATATGCTACTGATATAAAAGATATATTAAAAATTAATATTGAAAGAGAACAACTTGCCATTGAACATTATCTTTCTCATTATGAAGTAATTAATGATTCCTGTATTCAAAATTTATTGTTACGAATCATTGAAGATGAAAAAATTCATTTAGAATATTTCCAAAAACAGTTATTGGTTTTCAACATGAAAAATAATGAAATAAAATGAAAATTTCTCGCTTATTATATTCTTAAATTCCTTTTATTTTATTCTATTTTCTATGTTTGTATTTTTTAGATTTGGGTTGTTATCTTCATCAGTAGAAACAAAAACCCAAAATAAAAATTTTGATTTGTAATTTTTTTATTGGTCGAAAAGACAGGATTTGAACCTGCAACCTCTTGAACCCGAATCAAGTGCT
>CAYYCR010000066.1:0-9339 GCA_964470385.1 uncultured Muribaculaceae bacterium
TGGATTACAATATTGATTTTGAAACTGTGTTCAATGAATGGTTAATGCAAAAAAAATCACAAGTTAAATCAACAACTTACTATGGTATAAAGAAGAATACAATCAAACATATATTATCGTATTTTAAAAATTTTAAGTTACATTCTATAAAAACAAATTCTTTACTACTATGGAAAAAGGAATTAGAAAAAAATAAATTTACAATAAGTTATCAAAATACAATAATTGGTTATTTTACCGAAATCTTAGAATATGCTAGAAACAATTATGAATTTGATAGCAAAATAATTTCTAAATTGCGTAAAGATAAAATAGAAATAGTTAAAAACATAAAAGAAACTGTTGAACAAAATTATTGGACTTATGAGGAATTTAATAAATTTATTAGTTGTGTTGATGAAGAATTGTATAAAATAATGTTTATATTTTTATATTATACTGGATTAAGACTAGGAGAAATGATTGCTCTTAATTGGAACGATATAGATTTTAAAAATAAAACTATAAGAATTAATAAAACATATGCTGATAGAATAGAAAATAGTAGTTATATCATTACTTCTCCTAAAACAACTAATTCAATTAGAATGATAGAACTAGATGATAATTTATTTAAAATTTTAAAAAATCATTATAAAAATGAAAAGCAAATTTACAATTTCAACAATGATGTATTTATGTTTGGAAATTTTAGGCATATTGCTCCAACTACATTTAGAAATCATTTAAATAAATACATTAAAAAAGCAAATGTGAAAAAAATATCTCCGCACGGTTTTAGACATTCTCACGTAAGTTTACTAATTAACTTAGGCTGTGATAGTAGAGATGTAGCTGATAGAGTTGGAGATACCATAGAAGTAGTTGAAACGACTTATTATCATATGTTTCCAAATAAAAAGGCCAAGACTGTGGCTTTATTAAATAAAATAAATAACGAAAATAAAAGGTAAATAAGAGGTAAAAGCAAAATTCAATAATAAAACCCTTATAAAATAAGGACTATTTTCAATCTGGTGCAAGAGAAGGGATTTGAACCCTCACAAGATTACTCTCACAAGCACCTCAAGCTTGTGTGTCTACCATTCCACCACTCTTGCATGAAGTTAGACAAACGTCTAACTATCTTTTTATGACTTCTAGATATACCTCATGACCATTAATATCAAATGATTCTTTTAACGCTTCCTTACTTTCTATCGAAAGTGCCAAAGTTTCCTCTTTGATATATTCTATATTATTTTTAATTGCACATTCCACTTCATTATCTGCTTGATAGTAAACATCAATTCTATCTATAATTTCAAAATCATTTGATTTTCGAAGTTGCTGAATTTTAGAAATAAATTCCCTGGCAATTCCCTCTTCTATCAAATCTTGACTTAATTCTATATTCAATATGATAAAATTATTATTTAACATTCCTACATTGAATCCTTCTTTTGATTCTATTCTAATATCAACCATATCTGGAGTAACTTCCAATTTTTCTTCGGCTAAACATACCGTAATAGCGTTATTATCGCGTAATTTACTAATTTCAACACTAGACAACGTATTTAATACTTGGCTAAACTCTCCTACTTTTGAACCTAGAATTTTTCCAACTACTTTGAAATTTGGCTTTACAATAAAATTCATATAATGACTTAATTCATTTGTAAAAATAACATTTTTAACATTTAATTCTTCTTTTATTAGTACTGTTAAATCACTAATTAAAGGTTCATACTTTCCATCAATTAAAGCTTCACTTAAAGGTTGGCGAACTTTAATCTTAGCTTCCTCTCTAACATAACGGCCTAATGAAATCAAATCCCGAACCAAATCCATACGATTTTCTATTTTTTCTTGAATCATACTTTCATCATATTCTGGATAATCCGTTAAATGAACAGAAACATCACCTGTAAGATTACGATAAATCTCCTCTGATAAAAATGGAGTAATTGGAGCAATTAATTTAGATAAACCTAGTAAAACTTCATAAGTAGTGATATAAACACTTTTTTTAGAATTATCTAACGTACTTCCCCAAAAACGATTTCGATTACGTCTAATATACCAATTGGATAAATCATCGGAAACAAAACTAGCCATATATCTTACTACCTTGTTTAAATCATACTCATCAAACGCATTCGTTACATTTTTTACCAAACGATGATATTTAGATAATAGCCACTTATCGATTTCTTCACGGTCCTTATAATTTACTTTACATTCCTCAATATCAATTCCATCTACATTGGCATACATAGCAAAAAAACTATAAGTATTTCTAAGTGGATTAAAGAACTTAGAATATACTTCTTTTAATCCATCCATATCGAATTTTAAAGGAGTCCACACTGGAGATACATAAGGTAAATAAAATCTTACTGTATCAGCACCATATTCTTCAATGGTTTTAAATGGTTCTACAATATTGCCACGACTCTTACTCATTTTTTTACCCTCAGCATCTAGTAACAAATCATTTACCAAAACATTTTTAAATGGAGAACAACCTTTTATAAATGTTGAAATTACCATTAAAGTATAAAACCAGCCTCGTGTCTGATCAATTCCCTCACAAATAAAATCAGCTGGAAATTGTGTTTCCCATAGTTCCTTATTTTCAAATGGATAATGATATTGTGCAAAAGGCATCGAACCAGAATCAAACCAACAATCTAGTACATCCTTGATACGTGTCATTTTACTTCCGCATTTTGGACATTTTAAATGAATTTCATCAATATAAGGCTTATGTAAATCTAGTGTGTCTTCTATTGGTTCTATTGACATATCTTTTAATTCTTCTATAGAACCAACCATGTGATTATACCCACAATCACACTTCCAAAATGGAATTGGTGCTCCCCAATACCTACTTCTAGAAATATTCCAATCTTTTGCGTTGCTCAACCAATTGGCAAATCTTTTTTCTCCTACATAGGCAGGATACCAATTTACTTTAGAATTAGCCTCCACTAACTTATCTCTAAAAGCACTTACTTTAATGTAATAACTTGGCATAGAATAGTAAATCAAAGGCGTATGACATCTCCAACAATGTGGATAGTCATGAACCATTTTTTGTTTTTTAAATAATTTATCATTTTGTTTTAAATATTCTACCACTTCTTCGTTCACATCAAAGACAAATTTTCCTTGCCATAATCCTTCGTTATAACATCCATCTTTTCCAACAGGATTTAAAGTTGGTAAGTCATAATTTTTTCCAACATTAGCATCATCTTCACCAAAAGCTGGAGCAATATGAACTATACCTGTTCCATCTTCCATGGTAACGTAACTATCACAGGTTACAATAAAGGCTCTTTTATCCACTTGTAATGATGGAATTAATTGTTCATATTCCGTATATTCCAATTCTTTTCCTTTAAACGTTTTTAAAATATTAGCTTCTTCTCCCAAAACCTTTTCTACCAAAGAAGTTCCCAATATAAATTTTGTTCCTTTGGATTCTACTAAAGAATAATCTTCTTTGGGATTCACACAAAGTGCGACATTGGCAATTAATGTCCATGGTGTTGTCGTCCAAACTAAGAAATAAATATCTTCGTTTTTCTTTTTAAACGGAACATATACAGTAAGAGCTGTTTCACTTACATATTCTTGAGCAACTTCATGAGTAGCAAGTCCTGTTCCACAATGTGGACAATATGGTACTACTCTAGTTCCCTCATAGAATAAGTTTTCTTCAAAAAATTTCTTTAATATCCACCATTCAGTTTCAATATACTCATTTTTATAAGTTAAATAAGGATTTTCTACATCAATAAATTGTCCCATTTTACTAGTAAGATTAATAAATGCTTCCTCATTTTCTCGAACACTTTTCCTACATTCTTCATTAAATTTTCCAATTCCTAATGATTCAATTTCTTTTTTAGATGAAATTCCTAGTTTTTTTTCTACATGATTTTCAATAGGAAGCCCATGGGTATCCCATCCTACTTTTCGAATCACTTTATGTCCTTTCATAACTTGATATTTACAGATTGCATCTTTTAAGTTTTTTGCTACCATATGATGTAATCCTGGAAAACCATTGGCAAATGCTGGTCCATCATAAAACACAAAATTTTCCTTGTCTTTTCTATTTTCATTTTGAGAATCGGTTATCGCATTAATACTTCCCCATGATTCTAAAATTTCTTTTTCTACTAACGAAACTGCTCTTTTATCTAACTCTTTAAATTTTTTCATAAAACCCTCCTTAGCCCATAATTACATAGGCATAATACATAATAAAAGTAAATATCATCACAATACCTTCTTTTTTACTGATCACTTTGTCATTGCTTGCTGCTACAAAAAGCATAAGTGCTGAAACTAGAAATAAGATTAAATCAATGTAGGAAAAGCCCATTCCTGAAATTCCTCCAAATATGGCAACAGGAAGTCCTAGTACAATTCCGATATTGAAAATATTACTTCCAATAATATTACCAATTAACAAGTCTTGTTCCCCTTTTCTTGCGGCTACTACTGAAGTAACGAGTTCTGGAAGCGAAGTTCCAAGTGCTACTACCGTAAGAGCAATCATTCTTTCACTTACTCCTAAAAATTCTGCTACTTTAGTTGCACTTTCTACCACAAAATGACTTCCAGCTATAACTCCAACCAAACCCAAAAGAGTAAATACAAGAGATTTTATCATAGGATATTTGGGATCATCTTCTAAAGTATTTGGATCATCAGATTCTGTTTTCTTTCTAATAATAGAAAATAAGTAGTAAATAAATATCATAAAAAATAATAGAATGACAAATCCATCTGAATGACTAATCATATTTTCCTGAGTACTGTCAAACAACTTATCGATAAATAAAGTTACTAATAGTAATGACATCAAAATTGTAATTGGTAATTCTTTTCGTATAGTATTACTTTTTACACGAAGTGTACAAAATAGACTAGAAACCCCTATAATAAGTAAAATATTAGTAATGTTACTTCCTATTACGTTTCCAAGCACCATATCCCCACTACCAGACATTAAAGCTTTTATGGAAACTGCTAACTCTGGAGCACTGGTTCCAAAAGCGATGATAGTAAGTCCGATAACCAATCTAGAAACATTTAAATTCCTAGCGGTTGAAGATGCTCCATCTACAAATATGTCAGCCCCCTTTATCAATAATAAAAAGCCTGCCAATAAAATAATGATTTGTAATAACATATTATTCCTTCTTTCTAAAAAAAAAGCTTATCCATCTAAGGACGAGCTTTTAACCCGTGGTACCACCTTAATTTAATAAACTCAATACTATAACGCGTTACCGTTTCTATTTTCATAGAAAACATCAAGAGTGATCTATATATAATTTCAAGGTTCGTTTTCATCAACCACGAACTTTCTACACTATCCCTTATATACCGTCTCTATCCATTGTTTTAAAATTCTATTTTGTCGATATCATTAATCATTTCTAATTGAGCTTCTACTACATCACGTAGTCTACGTTTGAAAACAGTCATGTTTCTCCTAAGTTGACTTGTTTCTTGTTCTGTCCTTTCTGCACGAAGTAATGCTTCATTAACAATACGGCTGGCATTTTTTTTGGCTTCTTCCAAAAGAACTTCACTTTCACGATGGGCAGCAATTTTCATTTGATCTGATGTTTTTTGTGCCATCATAATTGCTCTATTTAAAGTACCTTCCATATTTTCATATTGACCTAATTTCGCTTTCAATGTTGCATTTTCCTGTTCTAAATGTTGCAATTCAGCAATTTTTTGATCTTTTGTTTTAAGTTCCGCCACCATTTTCTCAACTTGATTAATCACTTGATCTAAGAAAGCATTGACTTCATCTGGATCATAGCCGCGAAGTGTTCGATTAAACTTTTCCATATCTTCACCCCTTGGCACTACATAAATTGTAGCACACTTTTCTTTTGTTTTCTAGTATTTTTTACCACTCAATGTTAATATCATCATTATAATGAATATCTTTTCCCTCTGTTTCCTCTGTTATTTTTCCTTGGATATTAATATTATTTGGTGTACATAGAAAAATTCCACCACCAATTTTTTGAATATCTCCATCAATTGCGTAAATTGTTCCACTTAAAAAATCAACAATTCGTTTGGCTTGATCTGATGTTACACGTTTTAAATTTACGACTACGGTATTTCTCGCTCTTAAATGATCAGCTATTTGCTGTGATTCAGAATAAGCTCTAGGCTCTAATAAAATCATTTTAGCTCCACCATTATTTTCATTTAATGCAGCTTCTGTTGTAACTTCATAATATTGATCTCCACTTTCTGGATTTCCAAAAATATCTGGATCATCATCTTTAAACCATTTTTTTAAACTAAAAGCCATCTTGTTTCCTCCTTATTCTCTGTTACTTTTACATTATATAATTCATTTTACCATAAATAAAAAAAAAAGAAAATAATCTTTTATATATTTTTTCTACATTTCACAGTAGCTAGCATATCATTCTCCCTTTTTTAATTTATAACGAATTTTTTGCATCGTATTATCTATCTTCTTTTTATTGAGATCCAAAAGTTTCGCTATTTCTTGGTAAGAAAATCCACTTACTTTCAATTCCAGTACTTGTCTTTCTTGGTCGTTTAATAATTGATAAATTTTTTTTTGCAGTTCAGTTTCTTCTTCACTACTCATTAATAAAACTTCTGGATTCATACGATTATCTGATAAATATGGATCAATTACCGCTTGTTCATTGTAATCCATTTTGGCATTGAGAGAAATCGATTCATTTAAAATACGATTTTTTAATCTTCCAGCACTAATTACTGTTGAAATTACTTTGCGTTCAATACACGTTTTTGCATAAGTAAAAAACATAACTCCATTCATTTCATCATAATTTTTTATGGCATTGCTAAAACCAACCATACCCTCTTGTATCAAATCAGATAATTCAATTCCTGCTTTATTTTTGACTTGTCTATATACTCTTTTGGCAATTGATGTAATTAAGGGTTGGTATTTTTGATACAAGATTTCACTTGCTTCTTCATTTTGTTCCCCTATATAAGAAAGCAATTCAAAATCGTTAAAATCATTGTATTCCATTTTTTTCCCTACTTTCTTTGTCTTATTGCTTCATAAATCATGATACCAGTAGCTACTGAAGCATTTAAGCTATTTATTTTCCCATACATTGGAATAGAAGCAATAAAGTCACAATTTTCTTTCACCAAACGGCTCATTCCACTTCCTTCATTTCCAATAACAATAGCTATTTTTCCTCGATAATCCAATGTTCTAAAGTCGGTTCCCTCCATGTCTGTTCCTACAATCCAAAATCCTTTTTTCTTTAGTGTTTCTATTGTTTGTTTTAAATTAGTAACAAGTGCGATTTTCATATGTTGAGCTGCTCCCGCACTTGTTTTAATCGCAGTTGCATTGATACTTACAGAACGATTTTTAGGAATGATAATTCCATCTACTCCTGCTGCTTCTGCAGTTCGAATAATAGCTCCTAGATTATGAGGATCTTCCAAATGATCTAGTAAAAGTAAAAATGGATTTTCTTTTGTAAGTAGAGAATCTAACTCATGATATTGGTAATCAGGAACAGATATAATTATACCCTGATGATTTCCTTTTGCAAGTTGATCTAATTGCTTTTTTTCCATATATTCTACTGCAATTTTTTGATTTCTGATAGCAGATTTTAAAAATTCGTCTTTAAAATCTTTCAAAATATAAATTTTTTCTATTTTTTCATTTTTTTTGAGCATTTCAGTGGCTACATTTTTTCCATATACGTACATACTTGTCCCTCCAATATTTTTGTTATCATTTCTTTTAATCGATCAAATTGTTTTTCTAAATACCAGTAACCAATTAGGGCTTCTAATGCAGTCGCATGTTTGTAGGTAATAATATCTGTATTTTTAGGGTGCCTATTTCCTTTATGATTTCTAGCACGATATACAATTTCTAATTCTTTTAGGGTTAATAAATTCTGCTCCATCCAATTTTTTAAATACATAGCTTGTCCCTTGGCACTTACATATTTAACCGCTTGTGCTTGTAATTCTTTTACTTTTACGATTCCTTGTTCTAATAGGTATTTTCGAATATAAATTTCATAGATGCTGTCACCCAAATAAGCAAGAGCTAGAATATTCATTTCATTTGCTTTCATTGATTTCCTCTACTCTATCAAATGTAATTCCTCGAATGATTCCATTTTTTACATCATTCATAATAAGGGTAATTACTTTATCATAATCGATTTCTCCACCCTTTATTAAGCAACCTCTTTTTTTCCCGATGATTTCTAGTGTTAGAACGACATCTTCCTCTACTTTATCTATTCCATATCGCTCTTGTAATATTTTTGGATAATATTTTTCTAATGTCCTCAAAATATATTCTGTAACATCAAATAGTGGTAATATTTCTTCCTTGATTGCAGTTAGGCTGGCTAGGTTATAAGCAATGTTTCCAATATCAATTTTTGGCCATAAGATTCCTGGACTATCTAATAGTTCTACGTCTTCACTAATACGAATCCAGTTTAATTCTTTGGTGATACCAGGACGATTTCCTGTTCCGACTACTTTTTTAGAGACAAAACGGTTAATAAGTGTTGATTTTCCTACATTGGGAATTCCTATTACCAATGCTTTTGCTCTTTTAGTTAGCATTCCTTTGGCTTTTTGTTTTTCTCTTTTTTCACTCATTAAAAAGTTGGTCATATTTAAAATTTGCTTTTTTTGAAATTGATGTTCAATATCCATAGGAATTACAGAGTATCCTTGTTTTTCATAATATTCTATCCATTTTTTGGTTTCCTTTTGGTCACATAAATCATATTTCGTCATAATCATGATACGTGGTTTATTTTTTATGATTTCATCTAGGTCTCGTATTTTAGAAGAGTACGGCATTCTAGCATCTACAACTTCATATACAAGATCAATTGTTTCTAAATTTTCTTTGATGAGTCGTTTTGTTTTAGCCATGTGTCCTGGGTACCAGTTTATATTTGTTTTTTGGAAACTTTTCTTTTCGTTTACCATTTTAATCACTACCTTTACTTTACTTAATAATTTGATTTTTTCTGCGTTGTTAAGTATATTTAAATGATAATTACATATATCACTTAATGTTTCAAATCTTTCTTCTTTCGATTTACCTTCTTTAATTAACTCAACATTATGTAATTCTAAATTCGGTAAAACAGTTAATTCATTTATAGAAGCATAATCTCTTACATTTGAGTTTTTAGCTAAATCTGGATTTAGTTCTCTCCATTGTTTAGCAGTAGTATGAAACAAAACTACATTAAGGAATATCGACCTCTTCTGCATATTTTAACCATTCTT
>CAYYCR010000067.1:0-9258 GCA_964470385.1 uncultured Muribaculaceae bacterium
CACTTCTAATTTATTAATTTGCTCTTTATATTTTTCTTTTGCTTTATGAATTCTTACAAATGTAAAAATGGTTGCCCCTATTATTAATGCTCCTATCAGATAAAGTAATTTCTTTAATCCACTATTCATAAGTCCTCCTTACAATTATCTTACTATTAGTATAACATTTTTTTCAAAAATATAGCAAATGAATTTAAAAATATGTTACAATATATAGGAGGGATGGCTAATGAAAAAACTAGAAACAATTGAATTAAAAGTAGATAGTGAAATTCTATTGTTAGAATTTCTATATCAAAATATAAAAGGAAAATCAAAAAATACCATTAAATCATTATTAAAAAATAGTCAAGTATTTGTAAATTCAAAGAAACAAACAAAATTTAATTTTGAATTAAAATCGGGTGATATTGTTCGTGTGCAATTGCGACTTATCAACGATCAGTCTTTGAATTTTCCGATTCTATTTGAAGATGAAAGTTTGATTGCTATTAATAAACCAGCTGGATTATTAACGATTGCAACGGAAAATGAAAAGGAAAGAACAGCTTATCATATGGTAAGAAATTATTTAAAAAATAAGGGTCAAAAAATATTTGTAGTTCACCGTTTGGACCGTGATACTTCGGGTATTTTATTGTTTGCTAAAAATGAAAAAATGAAAATTATGTTACAAAAGCATTGGAATACCATTACTTTAAAACGTTGTTATATTGCGATTGTAGAAGGGGTTATGAAACCTGAAAATGGAATCATTAGAAGTTTTTTGAAAGAAGAAAAAAATACAATGGTTCATTCTATTAAAAATGGAATAGATGGAAAGCTTGCAATTACTCGTTATCAAACTAAGGCTAAAAATGAAGAATATAGTTTATTAGAAATATTTTTGGATACTGGTAGAAAAAATCAAATTCGAGTTCATATGAGTGAATCTGGACATCCAATTATTGGAGATCCAAAATATATTTCTAGTAAAGATCCATTATATCGTCTAGGGCTGCATTCTCATTTGTTAGAATTTATCCATCCGTTTAGCAAAAAAGTAATGCATTTGGAGGCTCCTATTCCAGAAGAATTTTTATTTTTATTTGAAAAAAAGACGATTGAAAGCTAAATCAATCGTTTTTTGCTATTACTAGTAATCTTTACAGATAATAATTTTTATTATTTAATTTTTTCAAACTCAAGAAAAGTATCTAAACTTTGTACCGTTATATATTCTGGCATCGCATTAAATTCTACTTGAGCTATTGGATAGGTAAATGCCTCTGTTACAATAGAATCTTTTGAAGGAGAATTCTCCTCAATATAAATCTGTGCACCACCATCAATTATATTTACTCTTAATATAGATATATTATACCCTCCAGTATTTTTTTCTCCCATAGCAATAGTAACTCTAACTTTACCATCTTTTAATTGTTTTACATAATATCCTCTTTGGGAATAATTTTCATCGTATTTATAAGAATCTGAATCTATAATATTATAGGAAATATCATTATTGTCTTTAAAATCATCTTTTGTAATACTAGACAGTATTTTTATTTGATTTTCACTTAATTCACTTCTTGCAATAGTAATTTCTTTAGTATTCTTATTCTTAAATAAATTTTCTACGAAATCTTGATATTCATCCTTATATTTTACTTTAAAATTATCTACTTCTATTGGATTGCACGGTGCTTGAAAACATTCTATTAACTCATTTTTCTTAACATATATATTATCTTTTTTAGTTCCTATATCATAAATAAAATATTTAATAATTTCTTTTTCATTTTTTATTTCTCCTTTAACCTTTTTCTCCAAACAATGAAAGTGTTTCTCAATATGTGTAACTAATAATTTATACAAATTTATAGATTTTCTACAAAATACATGGTACTGAATATGAAAACACTAAATTCCAAACAAATATAGTGATTTTAAGAATTTTAATCACTATATTTTCAAATATTTTTTTACAGCTCTCCAGCTTCCAAACATACCTACTAAAATACCAATTACTAATAAAATGACTGAAATCATATAGATAAATGGCTCTGGTTTTATTAATTGTATAAATGGAGAAAAAAGTTGTCCATTAAAATTTTCATAAAGTGCTGTATAACCATAAATTAAAGCTAAAATTGGAATAATAGAACCAAACATTCCTAAAAATAATCCTTCAAACAAAAATGGAATTTTGATATTTAAATTACTAGCACCTACAAGTCTCATAATTTCGATTTCACGTTTTCTTGAAAAGATGGTAATTTTAATCGTATTAGAAATTAAGAAAGCTGTAACAATAATAAGAGCAGCTACCATACCAATACTTACCTTTTTTACAACATCAAAAACACGAACTAACTGTTCTACCATACCCTCTCCATATTTTACAATACTAACATGATCTAAATCTTTGATTTGATCTGCCGTTTTTTTAATCTTTTCAATATCTTTTACTTTTACTAAATAAGTATCCTGAATTGGATTTTCTGCCTCATCATAATTTCCTAATATATTTTCAAAAATATCTGATGATTCCATCATTTCTTTAGAAATTGACATTTTATCTTGAAATGAAATAGAAGCAATATTATCCAATATCTCAATTTGATCTTTTACATCCTCAATTTGTTCTTTCGTAACTTCACGATCTAAAAATACAACAATGGTTACATCTTTTTCTACTAAAGTAGCAAAATTATTTACATTTTCAGATAGAATAATGGCAATAGCAACTACCAATAATGTTATCGTAATACAAGAAATTGAAGCCAGTGAAAGAGAAAAATTTCTAAATACACTTTTAAATGCATCTCTAATATTTCTACTAAAAATTCGTAATGCCTTCATGCCTATATGTTCCTTTCTCATAATCTTTTACAATTCTTCCTGAATCTAGTAAAAGAACTCTTTTTTTCATTTTGTCTACAATTTCTGTATCATGCGTTAGCATAATGATAGTAGTTCCCATTTGATTAATGGCCTCTAATACTGACATAATTTCCATACTTGTATTTTCATCTAAATTTCCTGTTGGCTCATCACAAATTAATAATTTAGGTCCGTTGATAATCGCTCTTGCAATAGCTACACGTTGTTGCTCTCCTCCTGACAATTCTGTTGGATAATTTTTGGCTTTATGTTTTAAGCCAACAAGTTCCAAAGCTTTTAGTACTTTAGAATGAATCTCCGATCTCGGAAGTCCAAATACTTCTAGGGCAAAAGCAACATTTTCATACACCGTTGAACGATTTAATAACTTAAAGTCTTGAAATACAACCCCTAATTTTCTTCTTAATTTATATACTTTTCCATTCCTTAATTTCGCAACATCAATTCCACCAACAATAATTTTTCCACTGGTTGGTCTTTCCTCACGATACAACATTTTTATCAGTGTTGATTTTCCACATCCTGTGGAACCAATGATAAAAACAAAATCTCCTTTGGCTATTTTCAAATCCAAATTTTGAATGGCAACTACTCCATTTTTATATCGTTTATGAACATCTTTCATTCTAATTAAATCCATTTTTCCACCTCTCATTCTCCTCCTGAAACTTCGTAAGCATCTGTTACTAAAAAGAAAGCATTTTCATCAATATTTTTAATTCCCTCTTTGGCAACAAAATACTCTTTGGTTGGAAGAATACACATAATGACTTTTTGCCTGTCACCAGTATATCCTCCTCTTCCATCTAGTATCGTTACTCCATGACTTAAATAATTTAGTATAAATTGTTTAATTTCTGCTTCTTTATCAGTAATAATATAAAATGCCTTTGACCTACTAATACCTAATATCACCTTATCTGTCATCACACTAATTAAATAAATGGAAATCACTGAATACATAAATTTCTGAAATCCAAATATAGGAATACTTGCTAGTACAATGAGTCCATCCGTAAAAAACATAGAATTTCCAATTGACATTTTAAAATACTTTGAAACAATTTGATTTAAAATATCTGTACCACCTGTTGTAAATCCTGCCTTAAAAATCATACCAAGTCCAAATCCATTAATGGCTGCTCCAAATAAAGCAATTACAACTGGCTCCGTTGCTCCTAAATTAATCATGCCAGCTAATGGTTCTGTCAATTTTACAAAAACAGGATATAGTAGTGAACCTATTACTGTATTTGCTGTTTTTTCTTTTCCAAGTAAAATAAGACTTAGAAATAATAGAAAGATAGAGCCAATCATAATCACAAGTGAGGGATCTAATCCATACACTTTATTTAACATCACAGCGACTCCACTGACACCATATACGACTTCGCTTGGAAGTAAAAATACATTAAATGCTAAAGATACTAAAAATAGTCCAGCGATAAAACCAGCATATCTTACAATTTTATCTTTTTGATAAATTGTTTTTATAATATTTTGATCAAATACTTTTTTTCTTCGTTTCCAAAACACCATTAACACCTCTTTAAATTTGCTTCCATAAATAAGTCTAGCTCCCCATCTAATACTTTTAAAACATTACTAGTCTCAGTATTTGTCCGATGATCTTTCACCATGGAATAAGGGTGCATAACATAACTTCTTATTTGCGAACCAAAATTAATATCCATTTGTTCTCCTTTTAAGTTTTTCATTTCTTGTTCTCTTTTTTCTTGTTCTAATTGATAAAGCTTGTTTTTTAAAATTTCCATTGCTTTTTCTTTGTTTTGTATTTGGCTTCTTTCATTTTGACAAGTAACTACTATTTTACTTGGAAAGTGAGTAATACGAACGGCACTATCAGTAGTATTGACTCCTTGTCCTCCATTTCCACTACTTCTATATACATCAATGCGAATATCGGTTTCTTTGATTTCAATATCGATATTTTCTTGTTCTAGTAATGGTGTTACTTCTAAAGAAGCAAATGACGTATGTCTTCTAGCATTAGAATCAAATGGTGAAATACGAACCAAGCGATGAACCCCACGTTCATTTTTTAAGTAACCAAAGGCATGCATTCCTTTGACTAAAAAGGAAATACTTTTGATTCCTGCTTCTTCTCCTGGTTGTTCATAAATGACTTCATAGGAAAAATTTTTTTTGTCACACCATCTTGTATACATTCGAAAAAGCATTTCTGCCCAATCGCAAGCTTCTGTTCCTCCTGCTCCACTATGAATTTCCACTATGGCATTTCCACTATCATAAGGTCCATTAAATAAAGTTTCAATTTCTAATTTGCTTAATTTATTTTCTATTTCTACTAATTTACTCGTTAGTTCTTGTTCGATTTCTAGATCACTATTATCTTCTATTAAGCTACACATTTCTAAATGGGTTTCAATTTCTTCTTGTAACGATTCTAATGTTTCCATAGTTTCTTTAAGAGTATTCAATTCTGTAATTACTTTTTCACTAGATTTTTGATTATCCCAAAAATTGGGTTGTAACATCAATTCTTCTAATTCTTTTATTTTTTGTTTCTTAGTAGAGGGGTCAAAGTAACCTCCTAAGCTCTTGTATCTTTTTGTAACTATTTTCGTAATTATTTTTTATTTCGTTTCGTTCCATGATTGAGCCTCCCAACTATATCATTATAACATTATTTTGATAAAATTCCTAATGATTTTAAAAAAAACAAGGATTTTATTTTCCTTGCTCATTTGCACTTTTTTAAAATGAATGTACGACACTCATAAGAACAAAAGTCATTAAAATACTGTTCTACATATTCAATATCATTTGATTTTTTATGTAGTTTATTATCTTTGTCACAAAATCCCTTTAATCTTAGTTTTCCATAAGACCAATCTCCTACGATATAATCATAGGAATCAAAGTATTCCGTATCTTTACTAATCACTTCTTCTAATGAGAAACCTTCTTTATAGTTTTTAATAAGTTCATATTCATAACGATTTATTTTATATTTTTTCATTTACTACTCCTTTTAAAAAGCTGGGGCAATTTCCGTGTATTTTGACAGACTAGAACTTGCATTCCAAGTCATATAGCCCCCGTTTAATCCTGCATCTTTTAAAGCATTGATTTCTTCTTTTATTTTGTTACTATCATAAACAATATAGGGTTGTCTTACTGTATTATAGGCTTGAATCCAAGTTCTTACAATGGCTGGGGTTGGAATTTCTTCTTGCCTTTTTTTAGCATAATCGTTTCCCCATGTATACAAAAGTTTATAAGGAACTGTCCAAACAATTTCTTTCATTCCATATTCATAAGCACCAAAATGATCAGGATATGGCATAGCACTTATGACATCTACTATGTTAGAGATAGCTCCCCAATACTGTCCATATCCAGTAACATAGTGATGAGCGGATTCTCCAAAGACATCTGCTGATACGTAAGCTCCTAATTCATGAATTTGGTCACAAGCATACATTAAAAAAGTTTGAATGGCCTCTGCTTTGGTTTCATTATAGGTATTTTTTAAATTCATTTGACCTGCTTTTTCTAATGAATAGGTTCTATCTGGAAATCTCACATAGTCAAATTGTATTTCATTGAAGCCCATTTCTTTTACTGCTTCTTTGGCAAGTTCTACATTAAATTCCCAAACCTTTCTATCATAAGCACTAGGCCAATAAGAACCATTATGTTTATAAGGTTCACCGTTTGTATCTGCTATTGCACTTTCTTTATGATCTGTTACATAATAACTATCTTTAAAAGCGGTAATTCTTCCGATTACATAAAATCCATTTTCTTTTAATTTTTGGATGGCATTTTTATAGTCTTCAAAACTATTGATTGCATGGTCATAGTTTGTTTTAGAATAACGTTCCATAATTTTGCTTGCATAACCTGGTGCTGTGTTATCCTTGATATCAACAACAAAAGCATTGATATTTGTTTTTTTCGCCAGTTCAATATAACTATCCACATTTTTTACAACCCCAGCATTCATATATAAGCTTCTTACTTCTTCTGGCATTTGATTGGTTTTAAAATTTGCTTTTTCATATGGGTAGAAATCTAGACTTCCTGCTTCTCCTCCGCCTTGCGTGTTTCCTCTTTTGACATGAATTTGATAACTATTTTCTTCATCATAAGGTTTGTCCGCAACTTCTTTGGTATCCACTAAATATTTACTATAAACCAATCCTTCCTTGTCATTATACTCTATTTTGTATCGATATACAACTCCATCTATCAATTTATCAAATCCTTTAATGTTAACTTGATTTCCTTTTTTGATAAATCCTAATATTGTATTATCTGTATTATAAACAGTGGTAGAAGTTCTTACATATTTTTCGGTTTCAAAGATAGAAGCTTGTTCTTCTTTGACTAAATTTTCTGGTTTTACAAGGTATTTTTTTTCGTTTAAAATAATACTTTGATATTCTTGCTTATTTTCTTCATTTACTATTTTTTTCTCATATGCTTCTACTTTAGTTCCACGATATTCCTTTTTTACTTCCTTATAATTTTCATCATAGAGTACGATTTCTGATTCTTTAGAACCTAAATAATAAGTACTTGCCTGTTCTTGAATCTTCTTTTTATGAGGAAAGAAACATAGTTCAATTCCTATTATTGTTCCTACTAAAATAGCCACAATTATTACTTTTTTCATAAGTTTCACCTAGGTTTATTATACCACGTTTCTAGGTTTCTATAAAAATTATATTTTTTATTAGTTTTTAATGTTTATTTTTAGGATTTTTAACTATTTGGAGTCGTTAAGATTCCACTATTATTTCCAAAATAATAAGATGGTACATTTCCTTGCATTAATTTAATGGTAAGGGGAATATCTGAAGAGACTGTTATTAGTTTTGATGAAAATGGAAGTATCGCTTTGGTTGTAACATCGACTCTAATACTTACTTCTACTACCGCATTATTAATACCATAATTTGTTACTTTCGTATAAATATTGGTAATAATATCTCCTACAATTTTTATTTTAATTGGAAATTTTGGTCCTAGGTTTGCTAAAAGAGAATTATTAAAAATTACACCTGTTGGAATATTTCCGATAATCCCTTTTTTTAAGTCATTTTTATCGTATTCTAATAAAGCATCATCCATAAGGGATAATTTTTCGATTTCACCACTTTCAATATAGCGGAAGTTTACTTGAATACTATTGGTGGTATTGCTAAGTAATCGATTTACTTTTACTGGATCTAAATCTATACTTCTGATTTCTCCGTTACTATCTTTTGTTATTAAAAATAGAGAATCGGCTTTCAGGTCATCTCCAATTGATTCTGTAACGGCACTATTTATCATTAACGTTACTAATTTTTTGGCTTGTAATTCTGCATATTCCATTAAACCTGGAGATATTTTGTTACTGATAAATTGAAGTAATAAAATAACAGATATAAAAAGAAAAATCATAATTAAAATCCAATTATTTATTTTCTTTTTTTCTTTAGAAAATAATATCCATTTTTTTTTAATATGTATTTTTCTTCTCATATTTTTCACCTATTTTTACTATATGATTTTGAATAGATTACTAGAAACAGTTTCATAATAAAAAGGGTGAATAAAAAATGAAAATTAAAGAAATCATGTCTAAGGATTTAATTATTGGTGAAGTAAACCAAAAGGTCAGTGAAATCGCTGAACTTATGAAAAAATACGATATTGGATTTATTCCTATCGCACAAAATAAGCATTTGATTGGAGTTGTTACAGATCGTGATATTATATGTAGTACTTTTAGTAATGAGTTAGATTGTAATGCCAAAATAGATCGGTATATGACAAACGATGTTATTTCTATTGATGTCGATGATACTATTGAAAATGCCTTAAAGATTATGGGGCAAAACAAGGTAAAAAGATTAATTGTTAGCAGCCATGAAAAAGTAGTAGGAATTTTATCTCTTTCTGATATTATTACTAGTGATATCGATAAAGACACGTTTTTAACAGAACTAAAAAAAATATGGACTATCCATAAAAATATAGATAGTTTTCATACAGAAATTGATGAGTTTTATTTATAATTTATAGAACTATTTTGAGCAAAAATATAGTTCTTTTTTTATAATAGGATTTCTAAACTTTGTGATTAGTCCTTTTCCTAAAAAAACTTATTTCATTTATTAAAGTGCTATTTCTGATACTTTTCTATTTGTTTTTTTGTTAAACCTGTAATTTTTGTAATCGTCGATATATCAATGCCCTCTTGTAACATAGAAATGGCTGTTTTTAAAATCCCTTTTTTTTCACCTTTTTTTTCTCCAATCTCAATTCCTCTCCTCCGGGCATGATTTTTGATTGCTGATGTTGCTTGTTCAAATGTCATTTGCATTTCCTCTT
>CAYYCR010000068.1:0-9248 GCA_964470385.1 uncultured Muribaculaceae bacterium
GTAAAGTAAAAGTGTAGATGATGATTGCAAAAAAGATGCGATTATAGTAAAATGGATACAAGAATAGGGGTTGTTGTAATGATAAAATTAACAAGTAAAAGAAATAGAGGTATAAATAAAGGATTTACTTTAATAGAGCTCTTAGCAGTTATAGTAATACTTGCTGTAATAGCTTTGATAGCAACTCCAATTGTATTAAGTATATTAACGAAAGTTAGAAAGAGTGCTTTTCAGGATAGTGCCTATGGAATCATGGAAGCAGCGAAAAGTTATTATGCAGAAATCATATTAGAAGAAAATAATCCAGTAGACCAAGTGTTTTCATTTGAAGAGGGAACAACTAATGAACTATCTTATAGTGGAAGTAAACCAAAAGGTGGAATATTAACTTTAAGTAAAAGTGGAGAAATAGGTTTGGCGATTCATAACAATGAATGGTGTGTAATAAAAGGTAAAACCGATACTGATGTAAGATTAATCAAATATGAAAAAGATAAATGTAAAATACCAGAGGAAAGTGAGTTACCTCTTATTTCAGTAAAAGATTCCAAAAGTAAGACAATAAAAAAAGGATTAGATAAATCAATATTAGAATATTTCAATGTGGCATCAGGGGGTGTTAATTGTGTAGATACTTCAAATGGAAATGTAGAAGTAACAAATACTAATACTTTAGATGTTGGTAATCATGAGATAAAATGTACTGTAATGGAAAATGGAGATACAGTCTCAGCAAATAAAACAATTATAGTGAAATTATCGGGTAATTTACTAACAGAAGAAATAATGATTGATGAAGCAGGTTCTAATGGTTCCATTAGAAAAGATAATTCAGGAAATCCAAGATATGCTGGAAGTAATCCCAATAACTGGGTATGTTTTGGAACGCAGAATGAAGTTTGTGACGATGAACATTTATATCGAATTATAGGTATGATAGACGGAAAAATGAAGCTTATAAAGAATAGTTTTTATAGCGAAAGTATAGTGTGGGATACAACTGGAGAAACTCCATTTGGTTCAAATAATTGGGATAGACCAGCAGATTTGAAAACGGAATTGAATGGACCAGAATTTTATGAAAATGCAAGTTATATAGATGAAATAAGTAAAAGTTATGTAGCAAATGGAATATGGTATATAGGATCGAATGGAACAGATTATACATTAGCCAGTTTTGAAGATAACGAAAGAAGTAATTCATCATTAGGATATATTGGATTAATGAGTGTAACGGATTATGGATATGCATCCAATGATGTGGATTGTGAAAGAATAACCAATTTAAATTCTATTAATAATGTATGTATGAACAATAATTATCTATTTAATAGTAGTACGCAACAATGGACAATTACACCATATAGTGGCAACACGTACTATGTGTTTCGTGCGATGACGGGGAAGAGAGTCTATAACTGTACTGTGGATAGCATTCTCGGGGTTCGGCCGTCTCTGTTCTTAAAACCAGAGATAAAAATTATTGACGGAAAAGGAACAGAACAAGAACCATACCAGTTATCAATGTAATAGTAAAAAAGGAGAAAAATATGTTTAAAGTAGAAAAAAATAAAATAAACTATCAAGAAAATGATAACACTTTAGGTTTTATAGAATTTGTTTATTTAGACGAACAGACTATAGATATTATTCATACATTTGTAGAACCAATCCATAGAGGAAAAGGAATTGGAAAAAAGTTACTAGAATACACATTAAATTATTTTGAAGAAAAAGGAATAACTGTAAAATATAGTTGTTCCTATGTAAAATCAAAGGTCCAGAAAAAATAATCAATATAATTTGTAAATATATGATACAATAAATAAGAAAAGGAAGTAGATTTTATGTTTATTGTATTTTTTTGTTTATCCATTATGATTTTTATTGCTACAATTACATTTGCTTACAAAGGAAGAAAAAAGCAAACTAGGGCCTTATGGTTTGCACTCTTAGGAATTATTGTCGCAACCGCATTTTTAGTTTTTCCATTATATTATAATAACGATATCATAACAGTTTTTATCAATACCATTTTTTATGCCATAAAAATATCTGCCATGTCTGGAGATTTTGACATCTTACAATCAGCTCCAAAAGAACTTTTCGACGGCTTTAAATACATACTCTATCTTTATTCTGTTCTTGCACCTATTTTAGCAGCAGGAGTCATTATTTCATTTATAAGTAATGAAATTGATGAAATACGTGCTATGAAAAAAACAAATAAAACTGTTCATATATTTTCTGAAATCAACGAAAAATCTGTTTTATTAGCTGGAACACTAAAACAACCAGATAATATTGTCATTTTTTGTGACAAAGTAGAGAAAAAAGAATACTACGAACAAATCAAAAATAAAAACGGAATTATTTTAAAAAAAGATATTACAACGTTACATCTAAAACAATATTTAGGAGAAATTCGAATTTATGAAATTTCTAATAATCAAGACCAAAACTTGAATCAAACATTAGACTTTATCGCCAAAAAGAAAAATATGAATTTAACCATTTATTTATTTTCTATGGCAGAAGAAGCCAGAGTCATTTTAGATTCTACCGAAAAAGGAAACATAAAGACTATTGTAATCAACGAATCTCTTCAACTCGTATATCAAGTATTAGATGAAAAACCATTATATCAAAATGTCAAAAATGGTCTTATTTCCGTTTTAATAGTAGGAGCCGGAAAAATAGGAATAGAATTTTTAAAAACAATTACTTGGTGCGGACAAATGATAAACTACAAACTAGAAATTCATATCGTAGATAAAAAAGCCGAAACTATTTTAAAACAACTAGAATGGAAATACCCAGAATTAAAAAAGCCAAACTATGAAATATCATTTCATGAAGTAGATATCAATACTATCGATGGAAAAAAAATACTAGACAATTATTGTAAAAATACTAATTATATTATTGTCTCATTAGGGGATGACAATCTGAATTTAAATAGTGCTATTGCACTTCGTCGTTACTTTTTAATTCATCATAAACAGCCATTTATCGGTTTCATGATTCAAAACAAAGAAAAAAAGAATCAAATTGAGGTATTAAAAAACGAACGGGGAAATCATTATGACTTTTATCCCTTTGGTAGTATAGAAGATTTGTATGGAAAGAAAAATATTTTGAATGAAAAAATAGAAAACTTGGCCAAAGAAGTTCATTTATCATATAATCCATCCGATAAAAATTTTCTCGAATACTATAAAATCGAGTATTATAAAAACTCATCAAGAGCAACAGCACTCCATATTAAGTATAAACTATATTCTATCTTTGGAAGTGAAGAAGTAAGTACCGAAGAAATAAAAACGAGATTTTCAAAAAAAGAAATCAGAGATGCCTTAGCCAAAAATGAACATGAACGTTGGATGGCTTATATGAGAGCAGATGGCTATCAATTAGCCCTTATAGACGAAGTCGAAAAATACGAGCCAATGGTTCATCATCATGTATATCATCTAGCCAAACTCCACCCAGGTTTAGTAAAATTTGAAGAACTAGATTCGTTAAGTAAAAAAATAGAAAAAGTGAGTGGGAAAAAAATGGACCTTAAAAAAAGCGATTATGATATTATCGATTCCATTCCAGAAATTATAAAAAAAGCGAAACAAAGTGAAAATAATCATGAATGAAAGGAGTGAAAAAAGTGAATCAGAAAAAAATAGACGTATTTATTTCACATCATACCAAAACTTGTTTAGAAGTAACAGAAGCTATTTGCAATAAATTAGAAAGTTTAAAAATTAGAGTATGGTATGCCCCTAGAGATACCATAGACTCCTATGCCAGAAGTATTGTAAATGCAATCAACCAGTGCAATGTATTTGTACTGATACTTAATAAAGCTTCTTCCTTTTCAGAAGATGTCTTAAATGAAATTAACATTGCTGTAGAACGTCTTCGAAATGGCGAAAAAATATCAATTTTACCCTTTCATATTACCGATGAAGAAATCAGTAGTGACGCAAAATATTATATTGGAAGAATGCACTGGATTGATGCCATTACTCCACCAATGCAAGATCGAATCCATGAACTAGCCTCTAAAATCTGTTATCTATTAGATATGCCAATCAATCAAGAAGAAATTAGTAAAAAAGAATCGTGCTTAAAAAGTAGTGCCATTTTTCCAAATATAAACTTTTTTGGAAGAGAAGAAGAACTCAATCAAATACATGAAAAGATAGAACAATATGGACGAGTTTTTGTAATGGGAATGGGAGGAATTGGAAAAACAGAAATCGTAAAACAATATATCCATATTTATCAAAAAGAGTATCATACCGTTTTATTTTTAAAATATAACTCTAGTATAAAAGATATGATTATAAATGAAAAAGAACTTTCCATTTCTAACTTTTCTAAAAATGAGGAAGAAACAGAAGAAGAATATTTTATAAGAAAATTAGAAAAATTAAAAAATGTAACAGATGAGAAAACATTATTTGTAGTAGATAACTTTGATACTGAAAACGATGAAAATTTAGAAGAATTGATAAACGGAAAATACAAAATCATATTTACAACTCGAAATGATTTTGAATATTTAGGTTACCCAGTGATAAAGGTAACACCATTTGAAAAAAAAGAAGAACAAATGAAATTATTTGAACATCACTACAAAAGACCATTAAAAGAAGAAGATAAAAATGATATTTATCAAATATTTGAATTGATTGGAGGTCATACGTTAACAATTGAATTGATTGCCAAACTGATGAATAGTAAAAGGATCAAATCTTATGAGATGCTTTCGACATTAAAAAATAAGGGCATTTCCTCTCATATAGAAGGGACAATCAATCATGGATTTTTAAAAGCCAATACGATTTATGGATATATTGATTTACTGTTTGATACTTCCAAACTAAGTCAGGAAGAAATCAGAATTTTATCTAATTTATGGATGTTTCCAAGTAGTGGATTTGATTTAGAAACATTTGCTTCTTTAATAGAGCTAGAAGATTGTTCTTTAATTGATACATTAATCAAAAAAAGCTGGATTTCCTATGATTTTTATTTAGACACCATCGCACTTCATCCAGTCATCAGAGAAGTGATAAAAGAAAAATATCACCCTAACTTTGAACAATGTAGTATCTTAATTAAAAATTTATCAGAACAATTTCAAGAAAGTTGGGGAAAATCATTAGAAGAAAAAATAATGTATGGAGAGGTTGCACAAAAAATTTACCGAAATTTTCCGAATATTGAATATCGGTATTCTTACTTTTATTGTTCCATGATTATGATATTTAATAATGCAGAAAAGCATGATTTGGCCGAAGAAATTGTTCAAAAAATGTTTACCATATATCAAGAAAAAGGAATTATGGAAACAGAGCAGGCAGCAAAACTTTATTATGAACTTGGTGATCTTTGTTTATATAGAAGAGATAACAAGCAAGCCTCTATGCATTTAAAACAAGCAATCAATATTATGGAAAAAATAGATCCTAATTCTCTTTATACAGCTTTTTTAAATCGGTATTTGGGATTTATTTATATTAAGATTGAAGAATATCAAGAGGCAGAATTGTATTTAAAAAAGAGTAGAAAAATATATGAAAAAATTGTAGAGGAAGAAAGTCTCGAAATGGGTTCTCAATATGTAGGAGAAGCAAGAATTTGTTATTATAAAAAAGAATATGAGAAAGCTTTAGAACTTGCAAAAAAATCATATCAAATCTTTTATCAATTAAAAGGCGAAGTAAATTCATCTGTCTTAAGTTCCATGCAGACAATATCTATGATTTATTCAAAAATGGAAAACTATGAAGAAGCTATAAAAGTGGGAAAAAGAATGATTGAAATTGACCTTAAATTATATCCAAAATATGCAATGGCAGTGTTAAATCGTTACGAAGTTCTTGGTAATATTTATATAGAAGCAAAGCAAAAAGAAAATGCACTATCTTGTTTTTCCACCATTGTAGAAGAATTAGAAAAACATAATGACAAAAAAAATTCTTACTATCAAAAAATGAAAGAAAAAATAAAAGAATTAAGCAAATAAAAAATTATACTTGACTAACACTTCATTGAAAGTGATATAATAAAGATGGAGGGATAAAATGGAAAAATCAAAAGTATTATTTACAAGTCATATCACACCAGAAAATTTAGTAAAAATTTATGATGAATTAGGTGTTACATTAAAAGGAAACGTAGCAGTGAAATTGCATTCTGGAGAAGATGGAAATCAAAACTACTTAAAACCAGAATTTGTAAAAGAATTAATTGAACATGTAAAAGGAACAGTGGTAGAATGTAATACCGCCTATGATGGAGCAAGAGATACCACAGAAAAACATGTTCAACTAATGGAAAAACACGGTTGGAGTAAATATTTTAAAGTAGATATTTTAGATAGTGAAAATGAAATGACTTTAGAAAATCCAAACGGGGCAGTAATTAAAAAGAATATTGTTGGAAGTAACATGAAAAATTATGACTCTATGTTAGTCCTATCCCATTTTAAGGGACATCCTATGGGAGGATTTGGAGGAGCCATAAAAAATATTTCTATTGGTCTAGCCTCATCAGAGGGAAAAAGATATATTCATACTGGTGGAAAAGAGCATGCAAGTTATGAAGATATGTTTTCAGCGGATCACAATTCTTTCTTAAAATCGATGGCAGATTCGGCTAAAACAATTGCAGACTTTTATAAAGAGAATATTGTTTACATCAATGTAATGTGCAATATGTCTGTTGATTGTGATTGCTGTGGCGTTGCAGAAGACCCATGTATGAAAGATATTGGAATACTAGCATCCACAAATCCAGTTGCTCTTGATCAAGCTTGTATTGATAAAGTATATGGTTCTGATGACCCAGGAAAAGACCATTTCATTGAAAGAGTGGAATCTAGAAATGGATTACTTACGATTGAAAGTGCCGAAGAACAAGGAATCGGTTCTAGGGAATATGAACTAATCAATATTGACTAAGATGAATTTTTCATCTTTTTATGTATAAAAAAACACTTGAAAGTAAAAAAAATATGTGCTAAAATAATCAAGCATTGGTAAAAAATTGGAAACAGACATTACATTTAGTTAATGGGGAACAACACATGCAAAAACTGTGTTTTTTTCTGTGAAGAGGAGGTAAGAATATGAAAAAATTAGATTTAGGAACAGAAAAAATCGGAACATTATTAAAGGCATTTTCAATCCCTTGTATTATATCGTTAGTAGTAAATGCTCTTTATAATATTGTCGACCAAATATTTATTGGATGGGGTGTTGGATATTTAGGAAATGGAGCAACCAACGTAGTATTTCCAATTACGGTAATTTGTCTTGCATTTGCACTTATGTTTGGAGATGGTACATCCGCTTATTTAAGTTTAAAACTAGGTGAAAAGAAAAAGAAAGAGGGAGAACTAGGTGTTTGGAGTGGAATTATTTCTTCTACTATAATCTCTATTTCTCTTTGTATTATCGTACTCATTTTTCTACCACAATTATTACAATTATTTGGTTGTACGAAAACACTAAAAACACTCGCTCTTGATTATGGATACGTGATAGCATTTGGAATTCCTTTTATGATGATTGGAACCACATTTAATTCGATTATCAGAGCAGACGGATCTCCAAAATATGCAATGAGTTCTATGGTAGTCGGAGCCATACTCAATATTATTTTAGATCCTATTGCTATATTTGTATTTCACATGGGAGTAAAAGGTGCCGCTTTGGCTACTATTATCAGTCAATTTGTAACATTTTTTATGAATATTTGTTATTTGAAAAAATTTAAATCCATTGAAATGAGTAAAAAAACAATGACATTTTCTAAAGAAAGTGCGAAGAAAGTGTCTTTGCTTGGAATTTCTTCTTTTATTACACAAATGTCGATAGTAATTATTATTGCAGTTCAAAACAATTTATTAAATAAATATGGGGCAGCTAGTAAATTTGGAAGTGAAATTCCAATTACGGTCTTAGGCATTGTTATGAAAATCAATCAGATTTTATCTAGTGTGATTATTGGAATTGCAGCCGGAAGTGGTCCCATTGTTGGGTTTAATTATGGGGCAAAAAATTATGATAGGGTAAAACAGACATTAAAAATCGTCCTTTCCCTTAGTATTTGTGTATCTATAGTAGCATTCTTATTATTTCAAACGATTCCAGAACAACTTATCGGACTATTTGGTTCAGGAGATAAACTCTATAATGAATTTGCTTGTCTAACATTTCGAATATTTTTGATGTTAACCATTTTCAATGGGGTTCAAATCTCTTCAGGTATTTTCTTTCAAGCGATTGGAAAATCAGCTAAATCGGCTCTTTTAAGTCTTTCAAGACAAATCTTGATTTTTATTCCAGCAGCAATTCTTTTATCAAATATATTTGGAGTGATGGGAGTATTATATGCAGGTCCTGTTTCTGATGGGCTAGCATTCTTAATTTCAGCAACCCTTTTATATTTTGAAGTGAAAGGACTTAGTAAGAGGGAAGAAACAATCATACCAAGAGAAAAAATAGAAGAAAATAGAAAATCAGGACCAATTATTACCATTAACCGTGAATATGGTTCAGGTGGAAGATATGTAGGAAAATTACTAGCAGATAATTTAAAGATTCACTTGTATGATAAAAACTTAATTGGAATTATTTCTGATGAAAGTGGACTATCCGCTTCTTATATCGAAGAAAACGAACAGAAAAAAGGAAATTTATTATCAGAAATCAATAAAACCTATTTTCAAAATTTAACTAACGACGACAATTTATTTTTAGCCGAAACCAAAGCCATTCAGAAAATAGCCAAAAAAGGAAGTTGCGTCATTATTGGTAGATGTGCTGATTATGTATTAAAAGATGAAAAAAATGTGATTCGTATTTTTCTATATAGTGATTTGAAACACAAAGTAGAAAGAGCTATAAAATATTATGGTCTTCCTAAAAACAAAGCCAAAAAAGAAATCGAAAAAATCAACAAATCAAGAGAAAGACATTACGAGTATTACACTAATCAATCATGGAAGAATGCAAGTAACTATGAAATATGTATGAATGTTGATATTTTAGGAGTTTTAAAAACAGCTCAATTAATCGAACAAATGATAAAAGAAAGAGAACAGTAAGATTTCTCTTTTTTGATACTTTTATATTATTTTTCACCAAGTGATTACGAAAAAATATCAAAATAAATTGGAGGCCACTGAAAAAGTATACAAAGATTACTGTAAAGTAAAGACAGTAGTCTTTTAATTT
>CAYYCR010000069.1:0-9218 GCA_964470385.1 uncultured Muribaculaceae bacterium
AGTAAGTATAACATCTGAAGAATCCATTGCAATATCGGTTCCACTATTTACACTAACTCCAATATCAGCATTCGCTAAAGCTGGACTATCATTGATTCCATCTCCACACATCATTACTATTTTATTTTCTTTTTTTAATTCTTTCATAATGTTGGCTTTTTCTTTTGGTAATACATTTGCTATTACTTTTTTAATTCCTAATTCCTGTGCAATTTTAGATGCTGTATCTTGATTATCCCCTGTAAGCATAACTGTTTCTACTTTTAATTTTGATAATTCATCGATTACATTTTTAGCTTCCACACGTACAATATCGTTTACTCCGATTATTGCAATTATTTGTTTTTCATTGATAACATAAACAATACTGTTTCCTTTCAAGGTAATTTCTCTTTCTTCCTTTTTATAATGATTTGGGACTCCAAACCTTTCTGCTATTCTAGCATTTCCAATCATTATTTGCTGTTCATTCACAGTTCCCACGATTCCATATCCAGTTATATTTTCAAATTCTTTCACCTCTAATTTTGATAATCCATGATCTTCCATATAGTCAATAAAAGCTTTTCCTATTGGGTGAGTTGTCTTAGTTTCAATGCTTCCTACCAGTTGTAAAAGCTCATTATCTGTCATATTACTATAATTCTTCATTATAGATATTTTTAATTTTCCATATGTGAGGGTCCCTGTTTTATCAAAAATAACTACATTAGTTTTACTAGCATTTTCTAAGATTTCACTTTTTTTTATTAAAATTCCATTCGTTACACATAATCCCTCACTTACAACTATCGCTAGTGGAGTGGCAAGTCCTAAGCTACAAGGACAAGCAATCACCAAAACATTTACGAATGAAGTTATTGCTATTTCCAAGTTTTGACCAAGAATCAAATATACGATAAATGTGAAAAAGGCTAATACCATTACGATAGGAACAAAATATCCAGATACTTTATCAGCGATTTTAGCAATTGGAGCTTTGGTATTGGTTGCCTCAACCACCAGTTTTACAATTTCAGATAATGTAGATTCCTTTCCAATTCTTTCAGCTTTATATTCAAGATAACCATTATAATTTAAGCTACCTGCAATTACTTTATTGCCTTTTTCTTTTAATTGTGGTCTACTTTCTCCTGTAATAAAGGATTCATCTAAATAAGCTTTTCCTGCGATAATTTCTCCATCTACAGCAATCTTTTCTCCAGCCTTACAAACAACGATATTTCCTTTATGAATTTCATCGAGCGTAATTTCTTGTTGGTTCCCATCTTTTTTTATTGTCGCTTTATTTGGTGTTATTTTTACTAATTTTTGAATAGCTTCTTTCGTCTTATCTTTACTTAATCCGTCTATATATCTTCCTAATTTTATAAAATATATTACGATACTGGTGGATTCAAAGTATAAATTCATAACGAGCTCGTTGTTCCCCTTTAATACACAATACATATTATATAGACTATAAAAAAAACTTGTAATAACCCCTATTCCTACCAAAGTATCCATATTGGGTGTTTTATGAATAAAATTTTTATATCCATTTTGGATAATATCAAATCCATAAATAAGAAAAAGGATTGTTAATACAAGTAATGAAACCATATAATTTATGGGAAATTGATGTGGATCAAGAAACGAAATGATTGGTAAATTCACCATATGCCCCATTGAAATATACATCATAAAGATTGCAAGAAATGTAAATATCATAACTTTTATTTTTTCTTTTTTTCCTTTTTTACTACTGCTTATTTCTTTAAATTCTCCTAAACTTTTAAATCCTGCTTTTCTGATAAACTCTTCTATCATCCCTAATGTTACTTTTTTTTCATCATATTCAATACTAGCATTTGACATCACTAAATTAACTCCTGCTGCTATAATTCCCTCTTGCTTATTCAAATATTTTTCTAAACCACTAGAACAAGCAGAACAAGTCATTCCCTCTATTGATAAAATTATTTTTTTCATTATTTTAAACATTCCTTTCTGATTCATACGTTTGTTCTAAAACAAAAACCATATTGAAAATCAATTTATAATTCTTTACTACAATAAAGATCTATCAGGTATATTATAAAAGTATCGCTTAGAAATGGTGAAGAAAGTCATAAGTTATCTATATCAATTCCACTATATCCAAACAAATATCCAATCCATATGAGGGTTTTATTTTTAGACTTTATATCATTTCATATCCTAATTCTTCAATTGTTTCTTTTATCATGTCAAAAGGAATATCACCATTTAAAGTAATAGTTACTATCCCTGTATTATGATTAGCTGTTACCTTTTGTACTCCCTTTAAATTTTCAAGAACATTCTTTACTCTATTTTCACATCCTGCACACATCATTCCTTTTATTTTTACTGTCATTTCTTTCATTTTTTATCATCATCCTTTTATTATAAAATCATTTAATAACCTTTCATCTTGAAAACTTCTGCCATATCATACATTAAGATAAGTCTACTCATTTCGTTTTCACTTCAAATATGGTAGTTTTCACATTTCAACTATGATACTTAGATTTTTACCTCTCATACTTCAAGTTTAATCTATTTATATTTTTTTTGAATTTCCTATTTATAAATGTATTTTATTAAATAATATTATCATCCAAATATTTGACATCTAGGTATTTTCTACTAGAAAGAAAGTCACACATATGAACAAATTTCTGATATTTATTTGTTGGCTTTGGAAGAATTACATCACTATAACTATTAGTATTCCACTGTCCCATATGACTTTCTATCATCATCGTTATAAATTCAATTTCCTTTTCATTTAAAGTGGTTTTATCTTTATTTTCTTTTATGAGTTTGGATACTGCAAGTGGGTGATCAAAAATCGTATATTTTCCTTGTGGTATGCCTTCTTTTACTCCATCATGTAATAATATCGCCATTAGAATCATATCTTTTTCAGACTCATTAAAAACATTTCCAATAGAATCATTTTCTAATAAATCATGGGCAATTCTAACAGCTACTTTAGTATGTCTTACTAATCCTTTTTCACCCAATGAAAATGCTGGGTGATATTTTCCGGTTGAACTAGCTGGAATTTCAAAAAAATAGTCAGGTAATAATTCCAATAAAATTTCTATATTTTCTTTATAATGTTGTTTTTTAATATAAGATATTTCACGTTTAAATATTTCTTGTTTACTACTCATAATTCTCACCTATTATTTGGCATAAAATTTGATTGGAAATATAAATATAAGATTCCACTATTTTTATATTTCCATCATTTTCCTCCAATTTTCCTTCCTTTAATAATTGTTTTATAATTGGATAATCTTTTATATTTTTTTGATATTTTTGATAAAATTGTTTTAATGAAATTCCATTTATTTTTCGAAGTCCCAAAATCAGTTCATTTTCTATGATTTCATTTTTTTCTAATTGGTGTTCTTCTAATCGATAATTTCCTTTCACATATTGGTTCCAGTTCCTAGTATTTTGATAGCGAATAGAATTGATATAACCAGAAGCACCTATTCCAAATCCATAGTATTCTTCATTTTCCCAATATACCAAATTATGTTTTGATTCAAAACCTTTTTTCGCAAAATTGCTCGTTTCATAATGTATGAATCCATGTTCCCGGGCCTGCCCTCGAATGGTTTCATACATTTCAAAATCAAGGTCTTCATCAATCGGTTCTTGATTTTTAATGTTCAATATTGTATGGGGTTCAATCATCAAGGAATAGGTAGAAATATGAGGAACTTCTAAAGAAAATAATAACGCTAAATCTTCTTTTACCTCTTCAATCGTCTCATTAGGAAGAGCATAAATCAAATCCACATTGATATTAGAAAAACCAATTTTTTTTAACATTTCTATTTTTTCTTTGACTTCTTGTTTATCATGAGAGCGATTTAAAAATGTCAAATGATGATTATGAAAATTTTCTACTCCAATACTAATCCGATTCACCTTATGCATAAATAAAAATTCTGCTTTTTCTTTGGTTATGTTTTCAATATTGCATTCAAAAGTAAACTCAGTGCATTGCGTTAAATCTAACATGTCTAGAATTTGAAATAAGGTTTCTAATTCTTTTAAGCTTAAAGAACTAGGGGTTCCACCACCTATATAAAGTGTTTTGATAGGTTCCTTTTTATAATATAATTCTATTTCATTTTGAAGTTGTTTTAAGTACTGATCTACCCAATCCTTTTGATAATAAAATTTACAAAAGTCGCAATAAGTACAAATAGTTTGGCAAAATGGAATATGGATATATACAGATTTTGAATTTTCTTTTTTTTTCATAAAGAACTATCGCTTCTTAATTCCCTCAATACTTTCATTTGAAGTAAATGTTCCATTTTTTGCTCTAGGTTGATTTATGGCTTTTAAATTAGGGCCATTATTATTTTGATTGTTCAAATTATCAATTCGATTTTCTGAAAGTCGTTTTTTTACATCTTCTATGATTTTGGAATCTTTTTCTAATCTTTTTAGTCGGTTCGTCAGGTCATCATAAATGATATCAAAAGTTACTTTTTCTTCTCTGGTTTTGTTCATTTCTTCTACGATTTGTGAAATATTAAGTCCACGAAGCAATAGTGAAACTGCACTATACATTCTTTTTCTTACTTCTACAGATTCTACCGTTTTTGGAGTGTTTTTTTCAATAAGAGGTTTTACTAATTGATAACGTCTAGGATCTATTTCTTTCAATCGTTCATTTAGATAGACACTAACAGTGCAGTTGCTGATAGGAAATCGCTGTTCTTTAAAGTGTTTTGAAATTTGTCTGGTAGAAGCACCTGTTTCAATCGCATAATCGGCTACTTCTAACACTCGCTTAATCATTTCATCTTGTCTTTTAGTTTGTTCATTACTTTCCATTTTCTCACTCCTCATTCATACTTAGTACCGATAAAAAGGCTTCCTGTGGTATTTCAACACTTCCAACCATTTTCATTCGTTTTTTTCCTTCTTTTTGTTTTTCTAATAGTTTTCTCTTTCTACTAACATCCCCACCATAACATTTGGCTAAAACGTCTTTTCTAACGGCTTTGATATCGGCTCTTGCAATTACTTTATTTCCAATACTCGCTTGAATTGGCACTTCAAATTGTTGTCTTGGGATTAGTTTTCTAAGGGTTTCTACAACTGCTTTTCCTCTTTTGTAAGCAAAGTCTTTATGAACAATGACACTTAAAGCATCGACAATCTCGCCATTTAATAAAATGTCCATTTTGACCAAATTACTACTTTTATAACCAATGAGTTCATAATCAAAAGAAGCATAACCTTTGGTTGATGATTTTAATTTGTCAAAAAAATCATAAACAATTTCAGAAAGTGGGATTTCATAATGAATATTCACTCTAGTAGGATCTAAGTATTCCATTGATATATAAGTCCCACGTTTGTCTTGGCATAGTTCCATAATGGCCCCTATATAGTTACTTGGAACAAAGATATTGGTTCTAATATAAGGTTCTTTAATGTCTGCAATTCTAGCTCTTTCTGGCATTTTGACTGGACTATCAATTGTAATGATCGTTTTATCGGTTTGGGTTACCTCATAAATTACAGATGGGCTAGTAGCAATTAGGTCAATATTAAATTCTCGTTCGATTCTCTCTTCTATGATTTCCATATGGAGAAGTCCTAAAAAGCCACATCGAAATCCGAATCCTAAGGCTTTTGATGTTTCTGGTTCAAATTCTAAAGAAGCATCATTTAGTTTCAATTTTTCTAAGGCTTCTCTAAGTTCTGGAAATTTACTAGATTCGATTGGATAGAGTCCACAAAATACCATTGGTTTCATTGGTTTATATCCTGGTAAACTTTCCCCTGCAGGATTTTCTAATAAAGTAATCGTATCTCCCACTTTTACATCTTCAATGCTTTTGATACTTGCTACAATATAGCCAACTTCTCCTGTTACTAATTCTTTCTTTTTGACTTCTTTGGGGTTATGGATTCCAAGTTCTACTACATCATAAGTGGCTCCTGTTGCCATCATTTTGATTTTATCACCTATTTTGAGTTTTCCATTTACGATTCTGGCAAGTGCTACAATTCCCCGGTACGAATCATAATAACTATCGAAAATTAGTGCTTGTAAAGGTTCTTCTTTTTCTCCTTTTGGAGCTGGAATTCTTTCAATAATTGCTTCTACTAGTTCTTTAATTCCAATTCCGTTTTTCGCACTGGTTAAGATAAATTCATCTTCCTCAAATCCTAATGTATCCATAAGTTCCCTTTTTACTTTTTCTGGATCCGCATTTGGTAAGTCAATTTTATTAATTACGGGAATAATCGTTAAGTTATTATCAAGGGCTAGATAGAGATTGGCTAGCGTTTGGGCTTCAATTCCTTGGGCTGCGTCTACTACTAAAATAGCTCCTTCGCAAGCAGCTAGACTTCTACTCACTTCATAGCTAAAATCGACATGTCCTGGTGTATCAATTAAATGAAGAATATAATCTTCATTTTTATAATGATATCCTAGTTGAACAGTGTTTAATTTAATGGTAATTCCGCGTTCTCTTTCAATATCCATATTATCGAGTAATTGATCTTGTTTTTCACGTTCGGTAATCGCACCCGTTATTTCTAAGATACGATCAGCCAATGTGCTTTTTCCATGATCAATATGGGCAATAATAGAGAAGTTTCTGATATTTTCTTGTTTCATCTGTATCACCTTTGTTTATTATACAATAATTCAAGTTTAAAGTAAAACAAAAAAACAACACACAAATAATTTGTTGCTTTCCCTCTATTTCACTTTGACTTTCTTACAAAATGAAAGTTCCATCTCCAATCGTTGAATAAATTTATTTTGTAATTGACCCAGTTGGTTTTGTTCTTCTAAAGTAACTATTTGGTATTTTCTATTATCAATCATGTAAAATATAAAATAATCCAAAAGAAATTGTTTTTCTTCTTTCGACAAGCTTCTAAGAATAAAATCGCAACACCAATTTCGTAATAACTTAACTTGTTCTGGTGTCCTAAAATTATAATCATTTAAATAAATAAAATTTTCTAAATAATTAGTAATTTTTTCACTTATGATATTTAATTGTCTTAAAGTCATCATAGTTTCTGAATCAATTATTTTATTTTTTGTTTGTGATAAAATCAATCGAATTTTCTCTAATGCTATTGCTTCCAATTTTCGAATACTAGCACCAGAACAATGTAAAGCACAAGCACATTCAGAATAACTCATCACTTCTCCCTCAAAACCAAATCTTTTTGTAATCACTTTTATTTCTTTTTCTGTCAGCTCCTCTAATATTTCTTTTTCTATTCTTTCTCTTTGATCTTTTTCAATCACATATTCTTCTAATAAATTAGGTAAATAATTAATATTTTTTTTCATTATCTAAATCTCCTTTTGAGTATGTTATTTTAACAGAAAATGAGTGCTAAGTCAAAGATTTTGTAGTTCATATCTACTACTAAAATTTAAAAATTCATTATTTTATGAAAAAAAGAAGTTATTCACTTCTTATACTTCTTGCATTACAATTAAAATCATTGGTTTGCATTCTGTTTGTTGATAAAAATATTTTCCAACTTTATCACGAATTCCAGATTTAATTTTATTAAAATCAACGTAGTTTGGTTTAATGTTTTCGTTTACAATAGAAAGAGAAATGTTTTCTGCTTCTTTTATTAAATCGATATTATCTTTCACATAGATAAATCCTCTTGTCAATATTTCTGGACCTGCTAATACTTTTTTGGTTTCTTTATCTAATGTTACTGTTACAATCACAATTCCATTATCACTTAAAGCTTCACGGTCTTTTAATACAAGTTCTCCAATATCTCCTACTGTTTTTCCATCGATTAAAATGTCATCTATTTTTACTGTTTCTTGTTTTTCTTTTAGTTCTCCATTTACAAATGTTACTGTTTGACCATTCAATCGAAGCAGGATGTTTTCCTCTTTCATTCCAAGTGCAGAGGCTGCTTTCGCACTTTCTACTTGATGACGATACTCTCCAATCACAGGAAAATAATATTTTGGATTCATTAAATCTAGCATCAACATCAAATCTTCACTTGAAGCATGATGGGAAAAGTATTTTTTACTTGACAAAATGACTAAGTTTGCACCAATTTTTGCAATGCTATCATGCATCGCCGTTGCACTTTTTTCCATCCCATCATAGACAGGAGATGCGAATACTACGGTATCATCACTATTAATTTTTATAAATTTATCATATCCTCTAATAATTCTCTTTAAGTTAGAAAATGGTTTTTCTCTTTCATCAGAAATCAAAACGACAATTCCTTTATCATTTACATGATAAATATTTCCTAATCTTGATTTATCAAAAGTAAGATATTTTTTATCAATGGCTTTTAATATTGTAGTTTCTAAACTTTTTCCTAAAACAACAACTTTTCGATTTGTTTTTAGTATTTCTGTAAATAATTCTTGGATTCTGTAAAATTGTGAACCAGAAATATTAATTAAAATTCTCCCGTCATTTCGATATAAGATTTCTCTCATGATACTTGCTGTTCTATGCTTTGGTGATGTAAATCCTGCACGATCTGCATATAATGATTCACTCATTAAACATAAAACTCCTTGTTTGCCGACATAAGCAAGTTTTCCAATGTCAGTCTTGTAAGAGTCTACCATTGTTGGATCAAATACAAAGTTTCCTGTATAAAAAATGGCTCCATCTGGGGTGTAAATAACATACCCGACACTATCTGGTACAGAATGTGTGACACTAATTGGAAAAATAGAAACATTTCCAAAGTTAATTTTTCTATGGGCTTTTATTTCTTTTAATTGATCTGTTTTTAATCCATCTTCTAACAATGTTGTTTTTAATAATTCAATTGTAAACGTGGTTCCATAAATAGGAATATTCGGAAAATCTGCTATCATGTCTGGAATGGCTCCCATTTGTTCGTCATGTCCATGGGTAATAAAAAAACCTTTTATTCTCTTTTTATTTTCTTTTAAATAATCATAGTTAGGAATAATATAATCAACTCCTAACATTTTATCATCGGCATATTTTAAACCCGCATCAAATACAAAAATATCTTTATCTACTTCAACAACATACATATTTTTACCAATTTCATTTAATCCACCAAGACTAAATATTCTTATTTTACTCATTTTTTACTCCTTTCTTTTGTTACAAATAAAAATGACTAATTCATTATACCATAAAGGTTAAAATTAGTCTATT
>CAYYCR010000070.1:0-8935 GCA_964470385.1 uncultured Muribaculaceae bacterium
ATTTAGGAAATCCAAGATATGCAGGAAGTAATCCAAATAACTGGGTATGTTTTGGGACCCAGAATGAGACATGTGATGAAGAACATTTATATCGAATTATAGGTTTGATAGACGGAAAAATGAAGATAATTAAAAATAGTTTTTATAGTATAGGTTTAAGATGGGATACAACAGGTGGAGCATATGGATTAAATAATTGGGATAGACCAGCGGATTTGAAAACAGAATTAAATGGAACAAGTTTTTATAGTAATACAAATTATATCGATGAAACAGGTAGAAGTTATATTGCAAATGGATCATGGTATATGGGAGGAATAAAGAGTATTTATACATTAGGAACATTTGAGGATGCAGAAAGAAGTAGTTCATCGCAAGGATATATAGGACTAATGAGTGTAACTGATTTTGGATATGGTTCAAATAGTGCAAGTTGTGAAAGAACAACAAATTTAAATGCTACTAATAATGCATGTATAAGCAATAACTATTTATTTAACAATAGTACATATCAATGGACGATTACGCCATACAGTGGCAACACGGGCGTCGTTTGGTATGTGTACGCGGGGTGGTATGTCGGCTACACCTATGCGTCCAATTCTTTCGGTGTCCGTCCCTCTCTTTTCCTAAAACCAGAAGTAAAAATTACATCAGGAAAAGGAACAGAACAAGAACCTTATCGTTTATCAATGTAATAGATAAAAAATATAGGTAAGATATACCAATTATTAACAAAATACAGCTTCCCTTGTTTTATATTCAAAACTACAATTTATGAAGTAGATCTTAATATAGAAGATTTGCTTTTTTTCATATATGTAGAGTTTAATATAATTTCATGATATAATATTTAGTGTAAAGTAGAACCAGAACATAATTGATAGAATAGAGGAAAAAAGAATATGTATTATAATAAAAAAATAGAAGAGATTGAAAAAGAACTGCAAACAAGTAGTAACGGATTAAGTAAAAAAGAAATTCTTGAAAGAAAGCAAAAATATGGAAAAAATGTACTCCCTAAAAAAGAACAAGATAGTATTTTAAAAATTTTTCTAAATGAATTTAAAGATCCAATGATTCTATTACTATTAGTAGCTATCATAGTTTCCTTTATTGCTGGCGAAGTAGTAGATGCGATAGCAATACTTTTTATCATATTAGTTGATGCTGTAATGGGAACATATCAAGAAAATAAAGCGAATAATACAGCGGAATCATTGGCAAAACTGGTAACAACAAAAACAAGAGTTATGAGAGATGGAGAAATACTATCTATTGATGCTGAAGATTTAACAATCGGTGATTACGTTCTTTTAGAGTCAGGAGATAAAATAAGTGCAGATATGCGAATTGTAGAAGCTCACAATCTGATGATTGATGAATCCATATTGACTGGGGAAAGTGTCCAAGTAAATAAAAATAATGAAGTAATTAATAAAGAAAATGTTATAATTGCAGAACAAAGTAATATGGCTTTTTCAGGTACAACAGTTGTAACCGGAAGAGCAAAAGGAATCGTAGTTAGTATTGGACTTCAAACCGAAATAGGTAAAATTGCTGACAGTATAAACAATGCTGAAAAAGAAAAATCACCACTTACAATAAGAGTAGAAAAACTATCAAAACAAATCAGTATGCTAGTTTTAATGGTTGCAGTGATTATTACAATACTACTGATTATGAAAGATGTTCCCTATAATGAAATCTTCTTATCAGTAATTGCCCTTGCTGTATCAGCTATGCCAGAAGGACTTCCTTTAGCACTTACAATGGCCCTTACAATAGCATCAAATAAAATGGCTAAAAAAAATGTCATTGTAAGAAAACTAAAATCAGCGGAATCATTAGGTAGCTGTACAGTTATTGCTTCTGATAAAACTGGTACTCTAACCGTGAATGAGCAAACAGCGAAGAAAATACTTTTACCAAATAATGATGAGTATCATATATCAGGAACCGGATTTAGTTTTGATGGAAAAGTAACAGGTAACAATTTAGAATATGCTCGTGAAATAGCACTACTTGGTGTCATTAATAATGAATCTCTGGTAGATGAAAATAAATATGTTGGAGATTCTATCGATATCGCATTTAAAGTATTAGGTAAGAAACTAAATATAGAAACAAATAGCATTAAAACTTTAGAAACTATTCCATATGAATCTGAAAACAAATATTCAGCAGTATTTTATGAAAAAGAGGGAGAAACCTATTGTACGATTAAAGGTTCTTTAGAAGTTGTAAAATCTTTTTGTGTTAACATAAACTTAATCGAAAATGGTATGAATTCTGCCACTTTAGAAAAGCAAAATGAAAATTTAGCGAGGGATGGCTATCGTGTTATTGCCCTTGCAAACGGCAAAATAAAAAAACAAGATAAATATACCTCTGATGATATCAAGAATTTAACATTTATGGGAATGGTCGGATTTATAGATCCAATTAGAAAAGAAGCTGCCTTATCAATTGAGGAATGTCGCAGTGCTGGAATCAAAGTTTTAATGATTACTGGAGATCATCCATTAACAGCATTTTCCATTGCGAAAGAGCTAAAACTTACGAATGATTACAGTGAAGTAACAACAGGTGTAGAAGTAGAGGAAGAATTTGAAAAAGGCGAAAATAGTTTTGATCATTTTATTAAGGAGAAGTATGTATTTGCAAGAGTGACACCACTTCAAAAATTAAAAATAGTGGAATCGTTAAAAAGACAAGGAGAATTTGTCGCTGTAACGGGAGACGGAGTCAATGATGCCCCAGCCTTAAAAGCGGCTAATATAGGAGTTGCTATGGGGAGTGGTACCGATATAGCAAGAGAAACCTCCGATATGATTATTGTCGATGATAACTTTAAATCCATTGTTGCAGGTATTAAAGAGGGGCGTGTAGCCTATGCTAATATTCGGAAAATCATATTATTCTTAATATCCTGTGGTTTAGCAGAAGTAACATTCTTTTGTTTATCAATCATATTAGATTTACCAGTTCCACTTCTTGCCATTCAATTATTATGGATCAATGTAGTCACTGATGGAATTCAAGATTTGGCTTTATCATTTGAAAAAGCAGAAAAAGGAATTTTGAAAGAACGTCCTCGTGATCCAAAAGAATCGATATTTAATAAAGAATTATTTCAAGAAATTTTGGTATCAGGATTCGTGATTGGAGGAGTCGTATTCATAGTATGGTATCTTTTATTAAGTAAATTCAATATGGATGCACAATTGGCTCGTGGTTATATTATGGCATTAATGGTATTTATTCAAAATATTCATGTATTTAATTGTAGAAGTGAACACAAATCAGCATTTAGTATTTCTATTAAAAAGAATCAATTAATCGTATTTGGAGTGGCAGGTTCTATTCTATTACAAGTAATTGTGATGGAAGTCCCATTTTTTTCAAAAATTTTACAAACCGCATCCATCCCGTTTTTACACTTAATTTACTTATTTTTGATAGCACTATCCATATTAGTAATTATGGAAATTTATAAAAAAATCAATCTTTCAATTAAAGAATAGTTACACCTACTTTATCAATCATGTAGAATTATGAAAAAATATTTTGAAATAACTGACGAATTTTGGTATAATAAAAATAGAGAAGAGGTAAAAAAATGAAAAAGAAAAATGGATTTACACTTGCAGAATTATTGGGAGTTATTATCATTATGGCACTATTACTATTACTGGTATTCCCATCTATTATAAATCAAATGAAAGAGGGAAATACAACCATTTCTAGTGCTGTTGAACAATTAATATTTAATAGTGCAGGTAACTATATCGATGAACACCCAAACAATTATCCACTAGGAGCCAACAAAACATATTGTCTAACCTTAAAGCAATTAGTCGATGCGGGAGAAATCTCAGAAACATTACTAATTGATGAAAAAGGAAAAACACTTGATTTGAATAAAAAAGTACAAGTTACGATTCAAAATCAAAAAAAATCGTACAATATGAATGACGAATGTAGAGAATAATGAGAAAAAAGCTAGGTCTAAAGCCCTTTTATGCGATATCTTTATTATGAGGTGATAAAATGATATCGAAATTAATTTCAAAAACATGGATACTAATTATAAGTATTCTTTTTTGTCTTGCTATCTTTTTCTTATTTACAAAAGAAGAAAAACCTATAGAAACAGAACCATTATTGCAACCAGTAGAAGAAGTAGAAAAGAAAAAAGCTTTAGCAGTCGACATAAAAGGAGCCGTTAAAAACCCAGGTGTCTATCAATTAGAAGAAAACACTAGAATTTTAGATGCCGTTTTAAAAAGTGGTGGATTTTTAGAAAATGCCGACACTACCACAATTAACCTGAGTAAAAAACTAGAAGATGAAATGGTCATTATTATTTATACCAAAGAAGAAATTGCCGCTTTTAAAGAAGCTGAACAAAGAGTGAATAAAACAGATACTACCTGTATTTGTCCTAAAATAGAAAACTCGGCATGTATCAAAGAGGCAGTAACAAACTATCAACCAACAACAGAAACAAAACAAGAAAACACAAACAAAATGGTATCTTTAAATAATGGAAGTGTCGCTGACTTTGAAACCTTACCTGGAATAGGTCCATCAAAAGCCAATGCCATTGTATCGTATCGTGAGGAGCATGGAAATTTTAATCGTATTGAAGAAATCAAAAACGTAAGTGGAATAGGAGAGGCCACCTTTGAAAAAATTAAAGCCTATCTTACACTCTAAACTACTTATCGCAAGTATCGTTATCAGTGCGATTATTTATACGATTTTTTCCTTTTCCCACTTTCATTCAAACTATCAAAAAACAGATCATATCGTTGCAGGAACCATTTTATCAATATCCATTAATGGGAACCAAGCAACTTTAGAAATCAAAGCCAAAGAAAAACTACTCGTTTCTTATAAAATACCCTCCATAAATGTTCTAAACAGGATAAAAACATTAGAATTAGGAGATACCATTAAAATCGTAGGGGACTTAGAAATTCCTAGTAAAAATCGCAACTTTCATTTATTTAATTACCAAAATTACTTAAAAGGAAAACAAATATTTTGGATTATGAAAGCACAAGAAATTACCTTACAAAAAAAGAGGGCAGGTTTATATATTTTAAAAAATGCTATAAAAAAAAGAATCCAAAAATCTTCCAATCATGCTTACTTAATGGCTTTTATTCTAGGAGATAACAAAGAACTAGAATGGAAAAATAAATATCAGGAACTAGGCATTAGTCATCTATTTGCCGTATCAGGAATGCACATCGTCTTTTTAACAACCTTTCTTTTCTCTTTTTTGAAACAGAAAGAGAAGTTATCCTCTTTTTTCATGGTAACAATCATACTAAGTATCTATATTTGGCTTTTACAAGATAGTGCCTCTGCTAACCGTGCCTTTCTTTTGTTTTTCTTTGGCTTTCTAAACAAAAAATATCAACTTGGATTTCATTCTATTCAATTATTATTCCTCATATTTTCACTACTTCTATTTAAAAATCCCTTTGTCATTTACCAAATAGGATTTCAATTTAGTTTTATGATATGCTTTTTTCTCATGATACAAAAGCAGTCAGATAGCAATCATTACTTAAAACAATTACTAAAAACGTCAACGCTAGCACTCATCGTTAGTTTTCCATTAGCGAGCTTTCATTTTTATCAATTTCATTTTGGAGCTGTACTAATTAATTTATTTGCCGTTCCCTTTGTATCATTTTTTTTATTCCCACTTTCCTTTCTCACTTTTTTCTTTCCTTTTTTAGACCCTATATTAACCATTTTTATTCAACTATTTCATCATTTGTTAACGAGTTTTGAAATTCTTTCCTTTTTAAAACTAACATTCGCTTCTATTCCCATTTATTTTGTAGCTCTTTATTATACAATACTACTTACGACCATTTTCATTTTTAAAAAATGGTTTCTTGTGTTTTTTATTTTTCTCATTTGCCATTTTATTTATCCTTATATGAATCCCCACTATTATTTAGATATGATAGATATCGGACAAGGAGATGCGATTTTAATCAGATATCCTCATTTATCAAAAACGATCTTAATCGATACAGGAGGACTGATTTCCTATAAAAAAGAAGCATGGCAACAAAAAAAGCAACAATCGCAAGTAGATACTATCTTACTTCCTTATCTAAAATCGTTAGGAATCAAGAAAATAGATACTTTGGTAATCACGCATGGGGATCAAGATCATATCGGAAATGCCTATGAACTCGTTTCTAAATTTTCCGTTCGATATATTATTATGAATAGTGGAAATAATACCAAACTAGAAAATGACCTTATTTCTCTTGCCCAAAAAAAGAAAATCTCTTTTAAACACATTAGCACTTCTAATATTCAAATTGGAAACCATACCTTTCAATTTTTAAACTCCAAAAATGAAATATCAGAAAATGATGATAGCTTGATTATTTACACCGTACTGGCAGGTTCGCATATATTATTAATGGGAGATGCAGAAGAAAATTCAGAAAATAACATTTTACAGGAATATCAACTCCCTAAAATGGATATACTAAAAGTAGGACATCATGGTTCAAAAACAAGTACCAAGAAAGAATTTTTAGATGTCGTAAAACCTTCCATTGCTCTAATATCCGCTGGAGTGAATAACACATTTGGACACCCACATAAAGAAGTGTTAGAAGAACTATCGAAAAGAGGAAGTCAAATTTATACAACGAAGCAACAAGGAAGTATACGAATCGAACTAAAAACGAGAAAAATTCAAACTTGCTTACCTTGAGACACGTTACCCGCGGTAGCGTTTTATATAGATTTGAGGCAAAAAAATGCCTCTTTTTGTGTATTTTTTAAAAAAATTTAAAAAAAAGTAAGGATTTTTAAAAGTTTTGTCGTATATTATTAGTAGGGAGTCTGATATTATGCCTTTGATCAGTCAAGAAGAAATTAATCGTATTAGGACAAGTGTCGATATCGTTGATGTAATATCAAACTATGTACCACTTGTTCCAAAAGGAAAAAATTATTTTGGAGTTTGCCCATTTCATGATGATAAGAATCCTAGTATGAGTGTATCCAAAGAAAAACAGATTTATACATGTTTTTCTTGTGGAGCAACTGGAAATGTGATTAAATTTATAGAAGACTATGAACATATTTCCTTTATGGAAGCGTTAAAAATACTCGCAGATAAAGCGGGGATTCCATTGGATGTAAAAACATTAAAAAAAAATGAAAATTCCAAAAGTCATATTCTATATGAAATTTATGATTTAAGTTTTAAATTTTATCAAAATAATATTAATACTGCCTTAGGAAAAAAAGCCAAAGAATATTTAAAGAAAAGAGATATTGATGAAGCGATTATTAAGGAATTTGGCATTGGACTTGCTTTAAAAAAACATGATGTTTTAACCAAATTATTAGAAAATAAAAAATATGATCAAAATACCATTATGAAAAGTGGACTCGTTGGTAGAAATGAATATGGCTATATCGATTCGTATTACAATCGTATTATGTTTCCTCTTTTTGATATTTCTGGCAAAGTGGTTGGATATAGTGGAAGAATTTTTAATGGAGAAAAAGATGTTCCGAAATACATTAATACCAAAGAAACCGAAATCTTTAAAAAAGGAGAACTGCTTTATAACTATCATCGTGCCAAAGAAGAAGCGAGAAAGGAAAATAAAGTCATTGTGATGGAAGGCTTTATGGATGTTATTAGAGCTTATACAGTAGGCATTAAAAATGCGATTGCCATGATGGGGACAGCAGTAACGAAAGAACAAGCGATGTTAATCAAAAGAATGGCCAAAGAAGTTATTTTATGCTTTGATGGCGATGAGGCAGGAAATAAAGCGACTCTTTCTTGCTCTGAGGAACTGATAAAAATAGGAGTTACCCCCAAAATTGTAAGACTAGAGGAAAATCTAGACCCTGATGAATATATTACCAAATATGGAAAAGAACGATTTTTAGGAAAAATAGAAAATCCGATGAATGTCATGGACTTTAAACTTTCCTATTTAAAAAAACAAAAAGATTTTTCCAGTAATCAAGATGTAGCCAAATATGTCAGTGATGTCTTAGGGGAACTTTTAAAAGTAGATGATGATATTTTAAAAGAATTAACGTTAAAAAAAATCAGTGAAGAAACACACTTGGATATCGAATTTTTAAAAGCTCAACTATTAGAACGGACAACGGTCAAAAAAGAAAATCCAGTGATAACACAAAAGCCCCAAAAAAGACTCAATAAATATGACAAAGCACAAATGTATCTACTTTATTATATGTTACGAAGTAAAGAAGTCATACGTTTATATAATAAAAAAATTACCTATATGCCAAATGATAGATATCGGAATTTAGCGTTTCATATTAGTTACTATTATAAAATGAACAAGGATATCGATGTAGCAGCCCTAATGGATCAGTTTGAAGATAATAATGACTTAATTCAAACTTTAGGAGAAATCGAACGTCTTAATTTAAAGGAGACTTATACTATAGAAGAGATTACCGATTACTTAGATACCATTAAAGAATACAATATCAAAAATGGACAAGCTGAGTTAGAACAAAAATTGAAACAAGAACGAGATACGAAAGAAAAAATTAGAATTGCAAATGAAATGATTGCACTAAGAGTAAGGAGAGAAAAAATATGATTAATGAAATAAAAAGCTTTGATGAAAGAAAACAGGAATTAGTAAAAAAAGGAAAAGAAAATGGATTTATTAGTTACGAAGAATTGGCGGCGGCTTTAAAAGGACTTGATTTAGATGCTGACTCATTAGATGAACTTTATAATTTATTCAATGAAAATAATATTGCGATTGTATCAGAAGATGAAACCGATAGTAGTTCTCCAGGAGCTGAAAAGATATTACTAGATGATAATGCCCTCACAAAAGATTTAACCATTAACGATCCAGTCCGTATGTATTTA
>CAYYCR010000071.1:0-8891 GCA_964470385.1 uncultured Muribaculaceae bacterium
TATATTATAGATATTGATTTACCAGGATATGATAAAGAAAATATCAAAATGAGTATAGAAGAGGGTTATTTAACAATTAGTGCTGTAACCAATCAAGAAAAAGAAGAATCAGAAGAAGGAAAATTTGTTTGTAAAGAAAGATATTCAGGTTCTTGTTCAAGAAGTTTTTATGTAGGAGAAGAACTAAAAAGTGAGGATATTAAAGCAAATTTCAAAAATGGCATATTAAAAATAGAAATTCCTAAAAAAGAAGAAACAAAATCATTACCTGAAAAACAGTATATTGAGATTGGTGATTAAAACTCTAATTTAGAGTTTTTTTGTGCTATAATAAAGTTGGTGATTCTTATGTTTATAAAAAGAATTGAATATCAAAAAGAAAAAATAAAAAATTTAGATGAATATCCTTATAATATTTTATGTTTAAAAGGATTTGAAGCATTAGACTTTCATTCTCCAGTAACCTTTTTAATTGGAGAAAATGGAAGTGGAAAAAGTACTTTGATAGAGGCACTAGCAATATCTATGGGAATGAATGGAGAGGGTGGAACCAATAATTTTAATTTTAGTACGAAAAATACAGTATCATCATTATATCAATGTCTAAAAGTAATCAAATATCCAAACTTACCCCAAACAAAATTTTTTTTAAGAGCGGAAACCTTTTATAACTTTTCCACACAATTAGACGAAATTCAAAAAGAAAGTGGGGATGTTATACAGTATTATGGTGGAAAATCATTACATGAGCAATCCCATGGTGAAAGTTTTATGTCCGTGATGAAAAATCGTTTTGGAAGTAAAGGTTTATATATATTAGATGAACCAGAGGCAGCACTATCGCCCACGAGACAGATGAGTTTATTAATTTTAATGAAACAACTTGTTGAGGATGGATCCCAATTTATTATAGCCACTCATTCCCCAATATTACTAGCATACCCTAATGCAGAAATATATAATTTAGAAAGACAATTTTCATTATGCCAGTATGAAGACACTGATTATTTTCAATTATATAAATTATTTATCAATGACAAAGAACGAATTTTAAAAGAACTATTGGAGGATACAGATGAAAGAAAGAATTAGCCATTCATTTGAACCTATTTTTGATAAAGATTCTAAAATTCTGATTTTAGGAAGCATACCATCTCCAAAATCAAGAGAATTCGGATTTTATTATGGACATCCACAGAATAGATTTTGGAAAGTTTTATCTACTGTTTTTGGAGAACCAACACCAATTACAAACGAAGAAAAGAAAAAATTTATTTTAAGGCATCATCTTGCCTTGTGGGATGTTATTAAAAGCTGCGAAATAAATGGGGCAAGTGATAGTTCAATTTCAAATGTAATAGTTAACGATATTGCTCGCTTATTAAAAAAAACGAATATTCAATATATAGTAACAACAGGGAAAAAAGCAGATACCCTTTATCAAAAATATTGCTTTCAAGAAACAAAAATACAATCGCACTGTTTTCCATCTACTAGTCCAGCTAATTGTGCCTACAAAGAAACAAAACTAATAGAAATTTATGGACAATTAAAAAAATGGTCTTAAAAAGATGAAAAAACAAAAAAATTCATTTTTTTTTGCTTTTTTTGTTACAAATATACAATAATACGTTATAATGAAATAAAGAATGGAGATGATAACATGTTGGCATTAATAACAGGTGCAAGTTCTGGACTTGGTGCAGATATGGCAAGAGTACTTGCTAAAAGAGGGTATAACCTAATTTTAGTTGCTAGAAGAAAAGAAAAACTAGAAAAATTAAAAAAAGAATTAGAACATCCCAAAAAAGGATTCGGAATCGAAGCAGAAATCATTTCCATGGATTTGGCTAGTACATTTAACTGCATGAAATTATATAATAAGGTAAAAAAAGAACCCATTGATATCGTAATTAACAATGCAGGATTTGGATTATTTGGAGAATTTTCTACAACAAAACTAGAAAAAGAACTGGATATGATTGACTTAAACATTAAGGCTGTCCATGCTTTAACCAAACAATTCTTAAAAGACTTTAAAGAAAAAGATAGTGGATATATATTAAATATTGCAAGTATGGCAGGATTCATGCCAGGACCTTATATGGCTACATATTATGCGACAAAATCTTATGTCTTACATTTAACAGAGGCTATTCATGAAGAACTTAGAAGAAATAATAGCAATGTTTACATAGGAACATTGTGTCCAGGACCAGTGGATACTAATTTTAATAAAGTAGCAGGAGTAAAATTCAAATTAAAAGGGCTAGAAAGCTATCAAGTAGCAGATTATGCAATCACTCAAATGTTTAAAAGAAAACTTGTAATCATACCTGGATTTAAAATAAAATGTGCGATTTTTGGTACCCGTTTTCTTCCTAGAAAACAAATATCTATAATTACAGCAAAAATCCAAAAGAAAAAAGAGGGAAGAAATGGTTAACTATATAGACAAAAATACAGCATATATTGATGAATCAGTAGAAATAGGCGAATCATCGACAATATATCCAAATGTTATATTAGAGGGAAAAACAAAAATTGGAAAAAATTGTATTATTCATATGGGATGCTATATTAAAGACACTGTTATTGGAGATAATACAACAATTTATAGTTCTCATATTGAAAATAGTCAAATTAAAGATAATTGTACTATTGGTCCATATGCTCATATAAGATATGGAAATATCATTCAAAGCGAAGTCAAAATAGGTTCCTTTGTAGAATTAAAAAATAGTACTATTGAAAAACAATCTAAAATTCCACATTTATCTTATATCGGCGATAGTCAAGTTGGGAAAGAAGTCAATATCGGTTGTGGGGTTATTACAGCAAACTATGATGGAAAAGAAAAACATCAAACAATCATACAAGATAAAGCATTTATTGGTTGTAATAGTAATTTAATCGCCCCGATTACGATTGGTGAAAAAAGCATTGTAGCAGCAGGTGCTACTATCACAAAAGATGTACCTAATCATGCCATGGTAGTAGAACAAACGAAATTTGTTGTAAAAAAATATGAAGAGAGATGTTAAAACTCTTTTTTTCTTGTATATTTGTTGTATAATATGAAAAAGCAACCGAAAATTAACAGAAAACAACTGAAATTTGGTAGAAAGCAACCGAGGTTCCATAGTAAAATGCAGAAGAGGTGAGGAAAATGAATTTTAGTGAAAAACTTCAAAAATTAAGAAAAAGGAATGGGCTTTCTCAAGAAGGACTAGCAGATTTATTGGATGTTACAAGACAATCTGTTTCTAAGTGGGAATCAGGACAAACCTATCCTGAAATGGATAAACTTTTGAGTATGTGTAAACTATTTAAATGTAGTTTGGATGATTTAACAAATGATGAAATAACAGATGTCAAAATAGAAGAAAAAAAGAAGAGCAATATTTATACGTTTATTGATAGTGTATTGGATTTTATTCAAAGAGTTTATCATGTATTTTATGTGATGACTGGAAAAGAACGTATCAAATGTATTTTAACCATTATTATAATTGCTTTGATTCTATTGTTATTTAGAATTCCATTTCTCTTTGTGGAAGATATATTTTATAAAATTTTACAAAGTATCATTGTAGAAACCCATTTAGTAGAATTTGGAAGTAATGTTGTTAATTTTTTTGTAGATTGTTGTTATTATAGCCTTTATATAGTAATATTAACGTATGTATTTAAAATTATATATTTAGAAAATGACAATTATAAAAATAGACAAATCAAAAAACAAGAAGAGCCAATAATTGAAGAAAAAGTGGAAGAAACACCACCAATTCAAAAAGTGGAAAAACATAGTAAAAAAATGAATATCGGACAAAAAGCGGATAATTTCTTTCACTTTTTAGGAATCATTACAACCTTTTTTTCAAAAGTAATTGCCTGTTTATTTATGCTACCTTTATTGGCTATTCTATTTTTATTATGTGCAAGTCTATTTATTATTTTGTATCTATTATTTAAAGGTGTTTGCTATATTAGTGTTTTAATAGGGATTCCATTTGCTATTTTGTTTACCCTTACAATTTTAGAAATTTTAATTAGTTTTATAATACGCAAAAAAGCAAATGAAAAAAGAATCTTAATCTTATTCATTGTTTCCATTATCGGACTTGGTTCTTCTTTTGGAATTTTGTTATTAGATATTGCTTCTATCACTTATATTGATCAAATACCAAATGATATAAAAACAACTTTATTTACAAGAAATTATGAAATGACAAGCGAATTTTATTTTCTATTTAATGATGAAATTGAATATATTGTTGATAATAGTTTAGATAAAGAACTTCATTTAGAAATTGAATATTATAAAGATTATGTAAAAATTGAGGTTCCACCAGAAATGAATGCTTCTAGTGCGGTATTTGAAAAAACAATGTCTTTTATTAACCAAAAATATATTGAATTAATCATTCAAAATATGGCTAAAAGAGTTTACTATGATTATGAAAAATTGTATGATGCCAAAATAAAAGTATATACCAGTGAATCAAATATTCAAATTTTAAAAAACAATTATCAGAAAGAATTAGAAAGACAGGAATTGAATCGCGAGGAAGAAGAACAAAACTATTATTTGGAAGAAACTAGAAATTATCAAAATCAAATTACGGAATTAGAAAATGAAAAAGAAATATTAACTTCTACAATTGATGAGTTACAAGATAAAAATGAGGAATTGCAAAATTCTATAGAAGAGTACAAAGAAAAAATAGAAGAGTATAAGAATCGATTACAAGCAATTATTGAAGAGTAGCGAATAATTGCTTTCTTGATTGTATTCTTTATGATACAATAACACATGGTGATGTCTATGAAAGGAACAAATTTATGTCTATCTTTTAATATGGAAACAATATACGAAAATGCGAATTTCCATATAGAAGAAAAAGATAAAGTTGGAATTGTTGGAGTAAATGGAGCCGGAAAAACGACTTTATTTAGAGTACTATTAAAAGAGCAAGAACTAGATTCTGGATATATTATAATTTCGAAAAAAAAGAGAGTTGGATATTTACCACAGGAAATTTTATTAGAAGATTTAGAAATGAGTGTTTTTGATTATTTAATGAGTGCTCGTCCAATAGAACGATTAAACCATGAGTTAGAACAATTATATTTGAATGTAGCTGATACCAATGATTTAAAAGAACAGAAAAAAATGCTTCGAAAAATTGGAGAGATACAAGAATTATTGGAATATTATGATTGTTATCAATGTGAAAATATTTTATTTGAATTAATAAACCATATGAATATTGATAGTGAATTATTGGATATGAAGTTAAAGCATTTATCTGGAGGTCAAAAATCCAAGATTGCATTTGCTCATTTGTTATACTCTAATCCAGAGATTATGTTGTTAGATGAGCCTACGAATCATTTAGATATTGATACAAGAGATTATGTGATTCAGTATTTGAAAAATTATCATGGAATGGTATTAACAATTTCTCATGACGTTGAATTTCTAGATTCAGTGACGAATAAAATTATGTATATTGATAAAATGAGTCATCAGATTATTACTTATGAGGGAAATTATACGACATTTATGAAAAAATGGCAAAAAGAGAAAGAGGCCAAAGAAAAATTAATTGAAAAACAAGAAAAAGAAGAAGCAATATTAAAAAACTTTATTTTACAGTATTCCAATTCTTCGGGAAAAAGAAAACGGATTGCTCAAAGTAGAGAAAAATTATTGGCAAAAAAGCAGAAAGAGAAAGTAATAAAAGATGAAGTTAGAAAAAAAGTCCGATTTAACATCAAACCTTTCAGAGAAGGATCCAAAATTCCAATAAAAGTAAATAATATTTCTTTTCATTATGAAAATGGAAAAAATCTATATGAAAATCTTTCTTTTCTAATTCATAATCGAGAGCGGTTTTTGATTGTTGGAGAAAATGGTGTTGGAAAGTCGACATTATTAAAGTTGTTGGTTGGAAAATTAAGTCCAGAATCTGGGAGTATTTGGTTTGGGAGTAAAACAGATATTGCTTATTATGCTCAGGAACAGGAACTATTAGATGTTAATGCTACAATATTAGAGAACGTTGATAAGACAGGTTATAGTGAAAAAGAATTGCGAACAATTTTAGGAAGTTTTCTTTTTTATGGAGATGATGTATTTAAAAAGGTTAGCGTATTATCGCCTGGCGAAAAAGCACGTATTGCCCTTTGTAAAATTATGTTACAAAAAGGAAATCTATTATTACTAGATGAACCAACGAACCATTTAGATCCTGAAACACAAAGTATTATTGGAGAAAATTTTAGAAACTATGAGGGATCTATTATACTTGTCAGTCATAATCCTACTTTTGTAGAAAGTATTGGAATTGATCGAATGTTGATATTACCAAGTGGAAAAATTACAAATTATTCAAGGGAAGCTTTAGAGTATTATTATCGTTTGAATCAAAAAAATTAGTAATGGGCATTTTCAAGTAGAGTTGTGATTAATTCTTGATAAGTAAACTTTTTATTTGTTAATAGTTTTGGATACATACTAATAGTTGTAAATCCTGGAATCGTGTTAATTTCGTTAATATAGATTTGGTTGGTTTTAGGGATGTAGAAAAAATCAATTCTAGATAGTCCTTGAAGCTCAATACAGTTACAAACTTTTTTCGCAATTTCTTGAATACTAGAAACAATTTCATTTGGAATGTTGAGTGCAAATTTAGCTTTACTAGTGGTGTCTTTATATTTTGCTTCAAAGTCATAAAAGGTATGTTGTGATTGAATTTCGCCAAGTGGTGAAATTATCCATTTTCCTTTTTTTTCTAGGACTGCACATTCTAGTTCCCTCATTTCTAGGAATGGTTCTAATAATATTTTTTTGTCATATTGAAGTGCTTCTTTGATTCCTTTTTTTAGTTCTTTTCGGTTATTGGCAGTAGAAATACCAATGGAAGAACCTCCATTACAAGGTTTTATAATGATTGGATAGCTTATGGTTTGCTCTATTTTTTGCCATGATAAGTGTTTATCATATAATAGGAATGGTACAGTTTGTAGGTTGAAGTGTTCTAAGATAATTTTTAAGTAGTGTTTATCCATTCCAATACTACTAATTTTGGGATTGCACCCTACGTAAGGAATATGAAATAGTTCTAACATACTTTGTATTTTTCCATCCTCTCCATTGATACCATGTAAGATTGGAAAGACGATATCGAAGTTTTTTATAAATGATATAATGTCATTTATTTTTTTTACTTTTTTTTGATGCCAGTTAGGAGTTACAATGTTTTCTAATTGATCAATGTATTCAAGCCATTCATTTGCTTTTGTGATTCCGACTGCTGTAACATTGTATTTAGAGTAGTCAATATTTTCTAAGATACTTTTGGCTGAGTTACAAGAAATTTGATGTTCACTAGAGTTACCACCAAATAATAATAAAACTTTTTTCATGTTACACCTCTAGATTATTATATGTGCCTATTAATAATTGGTTCTATTTATAAATAATTCTACATAGAATATAGTAAATTGCCTTGTTAATTTGGGGAATTTGTGTTATATTATGATTGGTTTAAAAATTATTTCTGTTACTTTCCAAGAGATTTGGAGGCCTAAATAAGTATTAAATCAAATCGAAAAGGAGGGTACAGAGTGGAAAAGCAAGATAAAATTATTGTTTGTCAGGATTGCGGCGAAGAGTTTACTTTTACTGTAAGAGATCAAGAATTTTATGAAGAAAAAGGTTTTACAAATGAGCCTAAAAGATGTAAAAGTTGTAGAGACAAAAGAAAATCAGAAAAAAGAAGTTTTCAGTCAGATGAAAGATAAATAATAAAAAAAGACTTACCAATTTGGTGAGTTTTTTGTTGGAAAATAATAAAATTATAAGTTTTTGAATATATTTCATCTTTCAATATTGAGATTTAAATTACAATATGTTAGATTATAAACTGTTATTTATTCAACGAATTTTTCTGATTTAAAGAAATTTAAATTACAATATGTTAGATTATAAACTTTATCTCAAGTAGTACCAACTATCACTGCTGCAATATTTAAATTACAATATGTTAGATTATAAACGGGGCGATTTCTCGCCCCCTCCCCTACATGAAACACCATTTAAATTACAATATGTTAGATTATAAACACACAAGCTTAAAAATGAGAAAAGAAGATATTATAAAATTTAAATTACAATATGTTAGATTATAAACACGTGAGGAAGAAATTGCAAAACAAAAAGCGAAAGATTTAAATTACAATATGTTAGATTATAAACTGGGTAAAATTGTTGTTACTCTAGGCTTAGTTTCAATTTAAATTACAATATGTTAGATTATAAACGGTCGAAAATATATTTTTTTCACATTTTTACAATATAACTATACCATTTTTGAAGCCAAATTTCAATTTTTTCTAATTTTTTACAACAATATTCTTATTTTGTCTGTCGATCTCCTAATATTTTGTACTTATTCTATATCGACAGATAAATTTTTATTAAAAAAAGTGAATATTTATGATATTCACTTTCTTGCTTTTTCCTTTTGCTCTAAGTAATAATTTCTTAATTCTTTAAAACGTTGGTAATGAATTATTTCACGTTCTCTTAAAAATGCAAGTGGTGCTAAGACGTCTGGATCATTTGTAAGATCCATTAAATGTTCATAAGTAGCTCTAGCACGTTGTTCTGCCCCCATATCACTTTCAATATCTGCAATGTAGTCACCTGCTACTTTGATATAAGCCATATTAAATGGATTGCCAAAAGAATCTGATGGGAACAAATCCATACCAAATTGTGCATATTGATTTCCCATGCCAGCTTCTTTTAATTCTTCTAAAGTGGCACCATCCATTAATTGATAAACCATAGCAGAAATGATTTCGACATGTGCAAGTTC